>CAVHDN010000001.1:0-25142 GCA_963634315.1 Flexilinea sp.
ACGTGGCTCTGTCCCTTACCAATCAACTACACATAACGCGCCCCAAAGCTGTCACTGCCGACAACATCAGTGTCTTGGCAAACATACGTTGCACATCGGGCTTCTATTCCGACTATTTGGCTCTCGCCTTTTTCAAGAACGGGGCCACCTACACGCAGACCATGATTACCGTACCGTTGATAGCTGGCGAGGGTGAAAATGTGTCTGTGACGTTCAAGGGAATGCTTGCCGATGCTGAGGTGGGCGACACCTACCAGGCCTGCATTTACTACAGGGCTGAAAATGGTGGGAGTACGACCTGGGCCATGTTGCCTGCCATAGGCACCAACTACAACTATCTGTCGTTCACCATCGGTCATCTTACGGGCATTGATGCCGTGTCTTCGGCTTCGTCGGCCGATGAAGTGCTCATTTACACTTTGTCGGGCACACTTGTGGCAAGGCAAAAAGGCACAGCGGCCGACCTTAGCGCACTGCCTAAGGGACTTTATGTGGTGAAGAAAGGCGTGGAAACAACGAAGGTGAGGAACTGATGCACCCTCTTTTTTATAATCCGACTATTGCAAAAATATCGGATAAAAGCATAAGATGCGAATAACATCCAAAAAGAAATGCGCCTCTTTTCTACCAGAAAAGAGGCGCATTTCTCATAGAAAAGAGGCGCATTTCTCCCAGAAAAGAGGCGCATTTCTACAAGGGGTTTGGAAAACACCATCGGAAAACTATCAATATATTTACATTTTGTTGCCACAGAAACAACCGCCTGTCGTTTTGACATGAGCAACATTGTATATATAATAATGTGTCCAAGTTCCGGTCTTGCGTAACTTGAATTACGTACATACATATAATGTTTGCCTTGTTTGGTTGCGGTAAATAGTGGGAAAATCGCAAAAGGAAAACGTCTATGGAAAGCGGCCATAGATGCCATTCATGGGAAAATAAAATGTTAAATGCTTGTCGTTCTTTCTGTTTTTCTCTACTTTTGCAAAATTAATCTACAAACAATAATTCTACAAACAATAATTCTACAAACAAAATTCTACAAACAAGAGATTTTAGCAATGAAGAAAAGACTACTAACGGTTCTTTTGTGCGCAATGGCCCTGACTACAGGCTTTGCACAACGCATGACAGACAAACTCGATCGCGGTCTTGTGGCGGTTAAGACCTCCAAAGGCGTGTTCTGCAGTTGGCGCATTCCCGCTGAGGAATACTACGACGTGCAGTACAACATCTATCGCGACGGCACAAAACTCAACGCCACGCCTTTGAGCGTGTCAAACTATTTGGACAAGAGCGGTACCGCCACCAGCAGCTATACCGTAGAGCCGGTTGTGCGCGGCACAACGCAAGCGCAGAGCACAGCTTCGAGCGTGTGGAGCAGCAACTACCTTGAAGTGAAGATGGACCACGGCAGTCTTACGAGCACCTATGTGCCCAACGATGCCTGCTGCGCCGATGTTGATGGCGATGGCGAGATAGAGATACTTCTCAAGTTTGACAACCAGAGCGACCATGACAACGGCTATCAGCAAGGGGGCTACAACGGCGAGTATGCCATAATGGAGGTATATAAGCTCAACGGCAAGCGCCTTTGGTGGATAGAACTTGGACCGAACATGGGCGACTTCCAGAACAACGAGAACAACATTGTGGCCTTCGACTGGGACCGCGACGGCAAGGCTGAGGCCCTAATGCGTGCTGCCGACGGCACTAAGATACACACAGCCGGCGGCAGGACGATAGTGATAGGCGATGCTTCCAAGAACTATAGACCGTCGGGTGGTGAGTCAGGCGAGTGGTTCATACATGAAGGCTCGGAGTATTTGCTCTACCTTAACGGCTCCACCGGCGAGGTCTATCAGCAGATGGACTATCCGCTCAAGCGTCTTGAGTCGGGCGAGACCGATCTTTCTGCAGCATGGGGCGACGGCTACGGTCACCGTAGTAGCAAACACTTCTTTGGTGCACCGTTCCTCGATGGCAAGAAGGCAAGCATCTTCCTCTCACGAGGCATTTACACGCGCCACAAGATGGTGGCCTACGATGTTGACCCGGCTACCCATCAGCTAACCGAGCGTTGGCGTTGGACTTGTAACACCTCAGGTCCTTGGTACGGTCAGGGCTACCACAACTACAGCATTGCCGACGTTGACATGGACGGAAGAGACGAGATAGTATATGGTTCTATGGTGATTGACGACAATGGCAAGGGCCTGTCAACAACAGGCCTTGGCCACGGCGATGCACACCATGCTGGCGACTTCGACCCTTACTCCTGGGGTTTGGAGATATTTGCCTGCAATGAGGCACAGCCGGCGAATAACTTGCGCGATGCCACTACATCTAAGATATACTATCGCACTGCAGGTGGCAATGACGATGGTCGCTCCATTGCCGGCAACTTCCTTGACGAGTATCCTGGAGCGCAATGCCGTTCGGCAAGATCAACCTACCTCATAGGCGGTGCGTCGCACAAAGACCTTACCGAAGCTCCTACATCGGGAATAGCTACCAACTTCCGCATATATTGGGACGGCGACCTGCTCGAGGAGACGTTCAACTATGTGAACGGAAAGAACACCGAGGGCGCTATATATAAAGGTGGCAAGAGTGGTGCCATAGCCACCCTCACAGGGTCAATGACCAACAACGACACCAAAGGCACTCCTTGCTACCAAGGCGATGTGTTTGGCGACTGGCGCGAGGAGGTCATCATGCGCACAGCCGACAATAACGTCCGCATATACACTACCAATGTGGAGACCCCGTGGCGCAACTACTCTCTCTGGCACGACCACCAGTATCGCAATGCTATGGTGTGGCAGATGTGCGGCTACAACCAACCGCCTCACGTGAGCTACTTCCTTGGCAAACTTGAGGGCATAACCATGGCTCCGCCGCCACTCACCAACGAGGGACGCACGGAGATAGCCAACAACTCAACCATAGGCTCTGACTACAACGACATGCACATCATGATGGACGGCACGGGCGACATGACTGTGGCTGTGGCCGACGGCGCTTCACCTTATATATATACTGACAACGCTCCGTCATGGGTGCAAGGCTCGGCTCAGAGTGAATGCACCACCAAGGACACTGAAATAACCTATACCTATTATACCCACACTCTCACCGGCGGCGCCTTCACGGGTGCTATGCGCTTGGTGAAGCAGGGTGAGGGCACACTCGTGTTGCCCAACGTGGTGGAAACATACACAGGCAACACCGATGTGTGGAATGGTACGCTCAGTTTCAACGGTACTTTGCAAAACAGTCCGCTGTGGCTCAACCGTCACACTACGCTTGTGTCCGACGGAGGCAAGTTCCTCAAGGGCATACGTGCCGACTATAATGCCTCTATCGTTCCTGGCGGCAACGACAACAAAGGCGCCATCACCACCGACTCCCTTAAGCTCGGCTTTGGCTCGAAGGTGCAGTTTGACCTCTTCAGCGACGGCATCGCAGCCGACAACGTCAACGCCAACACACTTGTCGTGGAGAAGAAGAACTGGGAGAACGGCCCGAAATATCTCGCTCCTGTGTTTGTTTTCACCTCTCACAAGGCTGATGGTGATGCAAAGTTGGCTGAGGGCAAATACTTGCTTGGTGAGATTGGCAAGATAGACGGTAGCATTGACGACATCATTATTGAGGGCCTTGACGACTACAAGCATGCGCTCTCTTATGAGGACGGCAAGCTTTATATTGTCGTGAACTACTTCACGCCAGGCAATGTTGCATGGACCGGCAATGTTGACGGTGTCTGGGACCTTGACGGCACGTCCAACTTCATAAACAGCGAGACCCAGGAGGTGCGTCCGTTCATGAATGGCGACGCAGTGACATTCGACGACAACGCGACGACCACCGACATCACTGTGACGGGCAAGGTTGCCCCGAGCAACGTTACGTTCAACAACAACACGAAGTCGTTCTATCTCAGAGGCGACAGCATCATAGGTGATGGAGAACTCGTGAAGAACGGCGAGGGTAGTGTGGTCATTGCCACAGTGAACCACATTGGCAACACTACACTCAACGGAGGTAAGCTCACCATTGCCAGTCTTGCCAACAACACCGGTCAGGACTACGGTTCGCTCGGAAGCGTTGACAGTAAGATAACGATTGACAACAACGCTACATTGGCCATAAACCTCAATGCCACGACCACACAGAAGATAATCGTTGGCACGGGTGGCGGCACCTTGGAGGTTGGCTCAAGCAGAACCTTGACTATGAACACAGGTATTGGTGCAACAAGTTCGAAGAGTTCCGTGCTGACCAAGGCTGGCGCTGGTTCGCTGACGCTCGGCTCCAACAACAGCATAAGCCGTCTGGTTATTAATGGTGGCACTGTGAATGCCGTTGAGAGCAGCAACAAGGTGCAGCTTCCGTCGGAGGTGGAGATAAACAACGGTACACTCGCAGACCCAAGCAGTGAAACCTCAACTACATCAAACAGCACCAACTTCATTGTGCCGAAGGGTGGCGTGGGCTCGCTCGTGGCTAAGCCGCGCTGCACTTATACAGGTTCGCTCACTGGTGAGGGCACGTTCACCGTCTATGCCGCTGGCGTGCGCAACTACTTCGATGGCGACTGGAGCAAGTTTGAGGGAACCATCATTCCTGCCTACAAGAAGCGCGGCTCCTACGACCCATCGTTCGACTACAGAAGCACCACGGGCATGCCGTTGGCCACACTTCAAGTAAACAGTGGCATTGAGTTCAAGAACAATGGCAAGAGTGTGGAGATAGGTTCTTTGGACGGTGAGGGCACTCTTTCTGGTTCGGGCAAGTACACTCTCGGTTCAAACAATGCCGACTTCAAGTTCAAAGGCTCCATCTTGAGTCCTGTGCAGAAAGTCGGAACAGGTTGCTGGGAGGTGACAAAGGCCATGAGCGGCATCGGCGCCATAACGCTGAGTGCAGGTTCGCTCTATATCAACAGCCTTTCTGCTGCCGACCTGATAACTGGCTCTGGCGTCATAACGGTTCTTAGCGGTGCTACACTTCTTGGTCAAGGTGGCGTACCTACGGTTACCATGCGCAGTGGCTCAACCCTTAGGGTCGGCACAAAGTCTGACGACTACTACGGCGAGTTCCGCGTGAACGGCAACCTTACTGCTCCGGCAGGCGTGGTGGTAAACATGAACATAAAGAACGCCAACAACGCACGCATTTCGCGCTCGTTCCTTAACGTGACGAAATATCTCACGCTCAACGCAACGGTGAACATCACCCTTAGTCCCAACTATACTCCGGCTGCGGGCGACGAGATTATACTTTGGAATGCAGGCACGTTCAACGGCAAGCCGACGATTAACCTGCCCGAACTTCCCGCCGGCTTATATTGGGACACGTCAGACCTGCTCACCACGTCGGGCACACTGCGTGTGACTGACTCTTCTACAGGCATCGCTTCCGCCACATCCGCCACACCAGTGCGCTGTTGCATGTTTACCGTGAGCGGTGTTCAGGTGGCCGAGTTCGACACTACGCTTGGCGAGGCTACAGCCTTGGCAAGGAAGAAGGCTGCCGCTTCGGGTACTTACTTGCTGCAGATAAGCTCTGCCAAGGATAGCAAGACGCTCAAGATATCAGTGCGATAAGACATCTGACATATAATAGGGTAGGGGCCAATCCCACCTTATTATATATATAAAGAGAAACGAGAGATTGGACGTTTGCCCATCTTCTCGTTTCTCTTTTGTTTGTCCGCTGCTCGTCTCTTTGTTTAATGTGGGTTCTATGAAATGGCTTGTTCCGCAGCTTGCGCCATGTCCAAAAGTACTTAGTCTCGGTTACATGGTTTTTTGATATTCAGTTGTGAAAAGTGATTTTTGCTCAAAGCCCAAAGTCTTTTTAACTACTAAAAGTTTGTTTCTATATGTTATTGTGCGTATTTTTGCAGTGGAATGACTACGTTTTTACTGTGTGTGGCTTGCCCTAGCATGGTTTTAGTGTGTCATCCACAAAAGGAGATTGTCATTTATCTATTAACTAAAAAAAACAAACAAGCGAGATGAAAAAAAGACTACTGTCAGTTTCATTGGCTCTGCTTGGCTACTTAGGAGCTAGTGCCGCTTACGAGAGCGGAGGCTACTACTACAACGAAGCAGGACGATGGATGATCAATGGCGACAACTTGATGCCACAGTTGTCGAGTGACTTGGCGGCGTTTGGTTTCAAACACACACATGCCGCAGAGTTGGGTACAGAGATTGCCGACACCTTCGAGGTGGTCACTGTCGATGGCATGCAAGCTATTCAAGTGAACAAAACCGGTACCTATGACACTGGTGGAGAACTGTTCTACAGCCAGTATCTCACCGATGCCGGCATCTATGTCGTTACCTACAGAGTGAAGAGTGCAGGCGAGAGCCGCCAGATTTCTTGGAGCACCGCTGTTAACTACAACACCAACTATCAGGGCATTTTCCTCAACGATGACGGAACCACTACTTGCGACGCCACCGCAGACACTGGCAACGGCGGAGAGTTCCTGTCGAAGAACCTGCGCTACGGTGAGCAATGGAAGGAAATGAGCTACACGTTCACCATCAGCGACCCGAAGTTCCTGAACATTCGTTTGTTCAACCTTCAGGTGGGCGACCAGATTGCCGATTTCGGTATCTATAAGATTTCCGAGGTTGGCGATGACCGTGTCATCAAGGAGTACAAGGACATCTGCCAGGGCTATCTTGACAATCCCACCGACTTCCCCAATGGCCGTGACGCCTTGGAGGAGGTGATTGCTGCTCTTGACGAAATAGACTTGGGGGCTCCCCTTGACAATGATGCCTTGTCGGAGGTTGACGAGATGATATCTCAATTCCTCGATGCCAACACCGTTGACGTTTCAAGCTATTTCAAAAACTGGGACTTCTCTGGCGGTAATATCGGTGAGGCCAAGAACGTGGTGAACTGGTCAACAGCCGGTGGACACACTGGCCGTTGGGGCGTGGGTAATCGCACCGTGCGGGATGTGGATTATGGCGAGGGCAAGTATGTTGCCTTCCAGAGCTATCCCGCACAAATGAGCGACGGCTCCACTACAGCCGACCTCTATCAGACGGCTACTCTGCCTGCTGGCCGTTACATGTTCACCTGCAAGTCTGCCGGTACCTACCACTACCGTGTTGACGGCAGCAACAAGAACGGTGTGATGGTTTGCGACTCCGTTACAGGCATGGGTATGTATGTAAACAACGACACCCTTTGGTTCAACACCGTTAAGACCGTGAGTCCCACAAAGGCCAACCGCTACTCTATGATAGGTACTGTGGCTGAGGGTGAGAAGCTCACCGTGGGCTACCACACTCCTGGTATGATTGCCAAGACCGCAGGATGCTATGGCTTCACTCCAATAGAGATCCGTCTGCTCGGTGGTAAGACACAGGCCGACGTTGACGCATTCTTCAACGAGGCAACCGTTAAGACCAACGCTGCTGCCCTGAAGGTGATGGTTGACAGTGCAACAAAGGTTAAGGACGATGCCGCATACTTCTACGGCAAGGACGAGCTGGCTGCTGCCGCTGCTCAAGGCCAGGCTGTTTATGATGCATACTCAACAGTATATACAGATGAGTCTATTGACACTCTGAGCAAGGAGAAGACAACCGTTAGCACTGCCATTAGCACATACTACACTGCTAACACCGCTTTCACTAACTTGAGCAACCTCATCAGCGAGGCTGAGACTCTCTATGCCGATGAGAGTCGTCCTGTGAAGGGTGCCTTAGGAGATGCCATCAGCGCAGCCAAGGCAGTTATAGCAGGTCTTACCTACGCTTCACAGCCTGACTCTGTCGACTCTCTTAATCTTGCTAATCAAATAGCCGCTCTCCCGGAGGCAATGGAGGCATTCTATATTGCAAATGCTTCCTACAACGCTCCCGCTAAGCTCACCATCACCAATCCTTATTTCGCAAGCAAGGGTACAGGATGGAACGTGGTAAATTCAGGAGACTCGAAAGAACAATGGAAGTACACCAGCGACGCGGCATTCACCAACGGCACTAAGATTTACGCTCGCCGTGGAACGACTACAGCTCCTGCCAATGCTGTATATCAGACTGTGACACTGGCCAACAACGGATACTATGAGGTTACGTTCCAGGCTTATGCTTATGGTGAGAAGCGCAACGGTACCATCACCGATCCTATCGGCGTGTACTTCGTTTCTCAGCTTGGTGGAGCCGATGGCGTGCTCGACACAACTGATGTTAAGATTGACTCTGTGATGATTCACACCTCCAGCCTCACAGATGTTGTTACCTACAAGGTGAACGTCAACGTGACCAACGCTCCTGTGAACTTCACGTTCGGTCTCGATGCACTTAGCAACTTTGGCGACGACTATGACAGCCCCACAGGTTACTTCGCTTCTGGCTATGGCTACGGTGGCAATGAACTGAAATACTATGGCGACTATGCCAAGTATAAGGCTGACTCTATAGCTGCTGTCATCAAGCCTACACGCGACTCTCTGCAGGCTGTTATCAACGAGGCCAAGGCTTTGAAGAACGAGGCCCGCAACCCGAACAACGTTGACACTACTCCGTTCCAGAGCGCTATCGACGAGGCACAGGCTGTTGTTGACAATGCCGCTGCCACCATCGATGACATCAACGCTCAGTTCCCGAAGATGGCCGATGCAAGCAATGCATTCAAGATTAGCGGTGTATATCCTGCCACTGGCAAGTACTTCGACCTCACTTCTCTGATAAAGAACCCGAAGTTCAACGAGGGTGACGACAACTTCGACGGTTGGGTTTATGGTACATTTGAGTTAACCTCTGGTACAATAGATTCTGACACGCTCTACAACTCAAGCGGAAATGGAATGTTGTTCAAGTACTATGGCGGCAGCATCCATGACTATGCCAACTCTAAGAAGGGCTATTCTAAGCTCACCCAGACATTGGCTGGTCTGCCCGCTGGTAACTATCAGTTCTCTGGAAACATGACCTACCGCAACGTGACCAAGTCAACCTACAGCATTGACACTTCCATCGACACCGACTACAACACAGAGGTGTGTTGGCTGGTTGCCAACGACGAGAAGAAGGCTGCTACAGGTCTGCTTCAGGTAGAAGGCGGCAAGGTTGAGGGCACAGGCGATGCCTCTAAGTATGTGTTGCCTGGTGGCGAATCGTTCGACAACGATTCTTACACTCACACTGTTGGTGTGTTCGACCTCTTCAACGCAGGTTACTATCGCACCGAACTTCCGTTCACACTCGACGACAAGAGCGACGTTACCCTTGGCTTCTTGGTTGACGGAATAGGAGTTGTGGGTCAGGCCTTCATCTATGGTCCTGTGCTCCGCTACTACGGCGACGGCGATGCCTCTGGCATTGACAATGTGAACATGACAGTTGAGAACGGCAATGGTGCCGCTGTCTATACATTGGCTGGAACAAAGGTTGGCTCTAACGCATCTTCTCTGAAGAGCTTGTCTAAGGGCGTTTACATCCAGAATGGCAAGAAGTTCGTGGTTAAGTAAGCCATAAGCTTCAACGCAAATAACTCCAAGAGGGGAGACCGCGACAGTGCGGCCTCCCCTCTTCTGTTCTTGCCTGCCGCGGTAAATGCCATATCTACGATTCGAGAAAGGCATCTTTACAACCTCTGTAAGGCATCTTTAGAACCTCTGTAAGGCATCTTTAGGATTTGTAGAAGCCATCTATACGGCATGTAAAAGCCATGTTTGCTTTTACAGTTTTTCGTTTCTCGCAAGCTAAAAAGCCTATTCACTTATGTGGTATTCACATATTGTAATTGATTTTTTGTAAAAACGTTTTAACGAAAGTCAATGTTTTTGGCGCGTGTAAGGGGAAAAAAGACTTATAGCCTTTGCTCGTTTTGGAAAAAGCACTAACTTTGTGGCCAGACTGCTTATACAAGTGCTACCTACTAGCCGCTTATTGTGCAATAACTACAAAAAATTAATACAAAACGGGATTTATGAAGAAACTCATCTTATGTCTTTCTGTGATCTGCACAGGACTACTATCGTCTTGCGTGGATAAGCACGAACTCGTGGATGAAGAATCCAAGCCGTCGTGGCTTGGGTCTAGTATCTACGAAGAGCTGCGAAACCCATCAGGAGCTGGGTTGCAGGGAACTTTCAATTATTATCTTCGGTTGATCGACGACCTTGGATATGCCGAAACCATGCAGCGTACGGGAAGTAAAACCATCTTCCCCGCCAACGACGAAGCCTTTGAAAAGTTCTTCGCCAGTGGTACGTGGAGTGGTGTGACCAAGTATTCCGACTTGTCGGAGACTCAGAAGAAGCTGTTGCTCTACTCGTCAATGCTCGACAACGCTCTGCTTGTTGACATGCTCTCCAACGCCAGCACCAGCAGCTCGGTCTATAAGGGACGGGCCGTCAAGCACCAGTCGGCCTTGAATGCCATCGACACCATCACACATTATTATATGCCTTACGCCGAGACGTTCAAGAACAACTCCAACTTCTCTCGTTTCGACGCACAAGGGGGCATATCTGTTGTGTCCGACGCCACAAGGCCAATGATAGTGCACTTCACGCGCGACTACATGCTCAACAACAACATCACAACCACAGGCACCGACAACGACTTCTCGTTGATTACCGGCGGTGACTATAGCGACGGCGACGCCTACATCTATGGCAACAAGATTATCTGCCCCGACGTGACGTGTCAGAACGGATACATCCATCAGGTGGATGCTGTGGTTACGCCTCCGGGCAACATGGCACAGATGCTTAAGAATATGGATGAGTGCAAAATCTTCAGCCACATGCTCGACCGCTTCGCCGTGCCACGCTACAACGCAGAGGTAACCAACAACTATCACGACTGGTATCGTGAGCAGTCGTTGGTGAAGGACATGTCGGGTGTGTCAAATCCTGACTCTATCTTTGAGATACGTTATCTCAGCGGCTATTCGCAGAACTTCAAGACGTTCAACCTTGACGCCAATGGCAAGACCGTGTCGTCGGACTACCTGCTCACTTTCGACCCAGGATGGAACGCTTTCTATAGGGCCAACAACACCAACGATGGCATGGAGCCTTACCTCAATGAGATAGCTGCCATGTTCGTGCCCAACGACGAGGCCATGATGAACTACTTCGTCAATGGTGAGGGCGCACCCATCATGGACTTCTACAAGTATCTGCCCAACACCAAGGAGAATGTGATACGCAATGTTGACTCCATACCTATGGGTACAACGGCCGCCTTGCTGTCCAACCTTATGAAACTGTCGTTTGCCGACAATGTGCCGAGCAAGTTCTCCAGCATGATTGACGATGCCGCCGACCACATGGACATGCAGCTCGACTACATCAACAAGAAGGCCGATGGCAACTACGACATTCATGTGGCCAACAATGGTGTGATATATGTAATGAACAAGGTGGTAGGCCCGAAGAAGTATGTGGCCGTGTCGGCTCCTACGCTCTTCAGCAGCGACCTCAATGTCATTTCATGGATTATCAACAACAAGTCGGTAAACTCCGACCAGACATCCAACACCTATTCGCTTGACCTCGACTTCTATGCCTACCTCTTGGCCATGAGCGCCAACTATGCGCTGTTCATGCCCAACGATGGTGCTTTCGACAAGTTCTATGTCAACCCAGCCACTCTTGGACACGAGCGTCCGGAGTGTGTTCACTTCTACAAGACCAGCGCTAACCCATACTTCGGCGCATCGCGCTGGGGCTACGATGTGGACAATAACACAGTCACCGACTCTCTCGGTGTTTACAACCTCGCAAACTCCGACAACATGACTGCTATCAAGGCCATGCTGCAGGACATAATGAACTACCACACCGTGGTGCTGGGCAACGGCGAACTGCTCGGTTCCAACACCTACTACAAGACCAAGCATGGTGGCGAGATAAAGGTTGAGGGCGGAAGCCAGTCGAACAACATGGTGGGTGCCAGCGTCAAGGGTGGCTCACAGATTGACAATGGCGTTCCTGCTGCCAACATTGCCATAACCTACAACATGGAGAACGGTCACACCTATATTATTGACCGTGTGATACAAGGTCCGTTCAACAGCGTATATAAGACGCTGCAGGAGACTCCGGCCTTCTCAAGCTTCTATGAGCTTTGCAACGGTTTCAACGATGAGCTTCTGGCTTGGTGCGGCATTTCCTCACAGGCCGATGCCGAGACAGGCATACGCCCCATCGACCAGTATAAGGTGTTCTACCAGCCTGGCGAGTATGACGAGAACTCAACCACGCAGCACCGTTGCCTCGACTTCAACATCAAGATGTTCAACTCCTACAACTATACTGTTTATGTGCCCAACAATAAAGCTATGGAAGAGGCTTACGAAAACGGACTGCCACGTTGGGAGGAGATAAACAAACTTTGGGAAGACAATGCTGAGCATGGCGACAAGGCTGAAGCCAACGCCAAGGTTTCGGCTCTTGAAAAGATACAGAAGATTAAGGAGTTCGTTTATTACCATTTCCAGAACTCTTCAATCTATGCCGACAAGACGGGTGACAGCGACAACTACTCGTCGTTCCTCGTTGACGGTAACAACCGCAACCTCTCGCTGTATGTCAGCGTGGGCAACAACAAACTCACCGTTACCGATGCATCGGGCTTGTCGCACACTGTTGACGCCAATGGCTCATGCGTTGCCAACAAGATGGCCCGCGACTTCGAGTTCGACCGCAACAGCACTTCGGCCAACTACATGAAGACCTCATCGTTTGCCGTGCTGCACGAGATAGACCAACCCTTATATTATAATAAGGATAGGAACTATGCTGTAGGCTCCGAGATTTCTTCGGCTAAGCCACATAACTATAAACGTAACTAATCTATTAACAAAGAAACAAAGATGACTATGCCAAAAATAAGATTAATGCTTTTAGCCGGCTTGTTGCTTATGGTTCAAGCCGTAATGGCACAAGGGCAGCGTATATCGGGTACGGTTACGGACAATTTCGGCCCTGTGATGATGGCAAACGTGGTCGAGGTGGATGGCAACAACCGTATCGTGACTGCAGCGGTGACCGACATCAACGGTAACTTCTCGATGGCCGTCAAGAACAGCAAGAACAAGCTGCGCTTCTCATACGTGGGCTATAAGACGGTGACGCTGCCCATAGGTGAGCGCACCAAGTTCAATGTGCCCATGTCTTCGCAGACCACAGTGAAGGAGGTGACGGTGACTTCTCGCCGCCGTGTTAACTCCGGTGGTCTTTCCATTCCCAAGCGTGAGGTGTCAGTAGCACAGCAAACCATGGACATGAGCGAGGTGGAAGGACTTTCGTTCACCAGTGCCGACGAGGCTCTGCAAGGTAAGATTGCAGGTCTTGACATTGTGGCCGGTTCAGGTAACTTGGGTTCGGGCACACAGATGCGCTTGCGTGGTGTAACCTCCATCAATGGTGATAAGAACCCGTTGATTGTTGTTGATGACCAGATATTCGACGCTCCTGACTTCGACGCAGAGAACGCCACCGACGAGGACTATGCATCGCTCTTGTCGGTAAACGTGGAGGATATCGCCAGCATCACGGTACTTAAGGATGCCGCCTCAACCGCCATCTGGGGTTCTCGTGGTTCCAATGGTGTTATTGAAATCAAGACCAAGCGTGGTGCACGCGGCAAGACTCAGGTGTCTTTCTCCTACAAGTTCTCCGGCAGTTGGCAGCCTAAGGGCTACAACCTCCTTAACGGTGACGACTACACCATGCTTCTCAAGGAGGAACTCTACAACCCCAAGCAGGCTTCGAGCGCAACCACCAACATCAACGAGATAAACTACGTGAAGGGATGGGCCGACTATGAGAACTGGAACAACAACACCGACTGGGTGGATGCGGTTACACAGTTTGGCCAAAGCCACGACTATAGCGTAAACCTTAGCGGAGGTGGTTCTAAAGCACGTTTCCGCATATCGGCAGGCTATCTGCATCAGACCGGTACCATCATCAAGCAAAGCTTGAACCGTTTCACCACGCGTCTGGCTTTGGACTACGATGTGAGTGACCGCATACGCTTCTCTACCAACTTCGGTTTCACCTACACCAACAATAACAAGAGCTACAGCGACTTGCTTTCAGCTGCTCAGAAGTTGGCTCCAAACATGAGCATATATCGTCAGGATGCCAACGGCAACGACACTGGCGAATACTTCATAATGAACCCGACCTCGGGTGTTAGCAATCCCTCTTCATCGGAGTTGGCCGATGTCTATTCATTGGGTAACCCCGTGGCTGTGGCCAACCTCGCCTGGAGCAAGGAGAATGTCTATCGTGTCACTCCTGACTTCATCCTCCAGTATGAGCTGTTGGGCACAGGCGAAGGCAAGAGCCGCCTCACTTATAAGGCCGACGTTTATTTCGACATCTATGCTCGCAGTGCACCTACTTATTCACCCGCAGAGGGCATTAGGGCTGCATGGTCATCGAGCACCTACAACCGCGCATACAACTTGGAGAGCAACAGCTTGGGTATTACGTTCAAGAACGACCTTACCTTCACTCCGCACTTCAAGAACGAGGACTGGACTTCTACCATGCGTTTCCGCTATGAGATGTATTCAAGCAAGTCTAACTCGCAGCAGGAGGCAGCACGCCGCGTGCCTACCAACATCGAGATTCCTACTGTTCCTGCCGACATGGACGCTTCGTCAACAAGCAGCTCCACAGGTGAGAGCCGCTCGCAGAGCTGGAGCTATGTGGGACACATTTCTTATAAGAGCCGCTACTCTGCAAGCTTGTCACTGCGTGCCGACGGTAACTCTAAGTTCGGTCCCAAGCACAAGTGGGCTTACTTCCCTGGTGTGTCCGCCCGTTGGAACATCATCGACGAGCCGTGGATGAAATGGTCGCGCAAGGTTGTGTCTATGTTGGCCGTTCGTCCCAGCTGGGGTATCACGGGTAACGCTCCGAGCAGTGAGTCGCTGTTCTATGAGATGTACTCCACAGGTACCAACTACGGTACTGGTTCTGGTCTTGCCACCAACTACATAGGAAGCATCAAGCTTGACGACTTGAAGTGGGAGCTTACCAACAGTTACAATATCGGTTTCAACCTCGGTTTGTTCAACGACAAGATTGAGGCTGAGTTTGAGTACTACTACAAGCGCACCTCCGACTTGCTCATGAAGAATGTGGGCATTCCTTCTTCAACAGGTTTCTCAACCATCTCCTATGCTAATGTAGGTGAGATGACCAATGAGGGATGGGAGTTGAACCTTTCAATGAACAACATTATAAAGAAGGGCAAGTTCTCGATGAGCGCCAACCTCAACGTGTCGCAGAACTACAACGAGATAGCTGAGATGGCCGACAACGTGTTGTCGGACGCCAACGACAAATGGTCGAATGCTAACGGACAGTATCTCAACCGCGTGCAGGTGGGCAATCCTCTGGGTTCTATCTATGGCTACCGCTATAAGGGCGTCTATCAGTATTCCTACGACTATCTGACCAACTACCAGAAGACAGCGTTGACAACCGACCCCAGCTTCAACCTTGAGAACTGGATTAACGACGAGTTCCTGGCCAGCGGAAAGACTGCGCCTATCGTTCTCGATGCCAATGGCAAGGTTGTGATGAAGGCCGACGGTACTCCGCAGCACATGATCTTCGACTATTCAGGTAAGAACTACGAGTTCAAGGGTGGTGACGCAATCTATGAGGATGTTAACCACGATGGACAGATCAACCAGCTTGACGTGGTTTATCTTGGCAACTCTCTGCCAAAGGTAAACGGAGGTTTCGGCTTCACGTTCCGCTATGACAGATTCACACTCCGCACCAGCTTCAACTACCGCTTCGGCACAAAGGTGGTGAACATGGCACGCATGAACCTTGAGAACATGAGCACAACCAACAACCAGACCGCTTCGGTCAACTACCGTTGGCGCAAGGATGGCGACGACACGCCTATACCAAGAGCCATGTATGGTTCCACTTCGTCCTACAACTGGCTTGGCTCCGACCGCTACGTGGAAGATGCCGACTATGTGCGCTTCCAGTACTTGCAGCTCACCTACGACCTGCCTAAGAAGTTGGCCAAGTCGATGGGACTCAAGACTCTTAAGGTTTACCTCTCGGCCAACAACCTGTATTGCTGGACCAAGTATAGCGGAAGCGACCCAGAGAAGTCAACCTCTGGATGGAGCTTCGCTACCGACAAGGCGCAGACACCGCGCTCCAAGTCGTTCACCGTGGGTCTTAATGTGGCATTCTAAAGTGTGTAACATAATAGAACTATCATAACATGAAAAAATATATAATGCTCATAATGTCTGGCGTGCTGATGACTTCTTGCATCGACACGACTATACTTCCAGTGGATAAGACAACTGGCGAGGATTATTGGAAGGATAAGAGCCAAGTGCAAGGCATGGTCAACGGAGCCTACAAACAGATGGTCACCAGTGATGTCATGGAGAGACTCATCGTTTGGGGCGGCTTCCGTTCCGACGAACTCGACTACAGCACCGACAAAGGCTTGGCTTCCAATACTACAAGAAACAACCTGCAGAAGATAAGCTATGGAAACCTTGAGAACGACAACCCGTACAACACATGGGCTGCACTGTACAATGTAATCAACAGGTGCAACATCGTTCTTGAGCGCGCCCCGGCTACGGTCAGCATAGACCCTGCCTACACTGAGGAGACCTTCAATACTGACAAGTCGCAGATGTTGGCTCTCCGTGCTCTGTGCTATTTCTATCTCGTGCGCACGTTCCGCGATGTCCCCTATTCAAGTGTGGCTTTTGTAAACAGTTCGCAGGAGTTTGAGATACCTCAGACGGCTCCTGCCACTGTACTGGAGAACTGCATAAAAGATTTGGAGGAGGCTGCCAAGTCACCTCTGTCGGCTACGGGCTATGAGGACTGGCGCCGCACAGGTCTCATCAATAGCGATGCCATCAAGGCCATTCTCGCCGATATCTATTTGTGGCGTGGTTCTGTCATGCACAATGCCGACGACTATCAGAAGTGTATTGACTATTGCAACGAGATAATCGAGTCAAAGAAATCTTCTGTACGCACCGATGAGCGTGGTGCTTCTTCAATCCAGACCGACTCTGAATATCCCTTGATTTCGGGTGACGAAGCCTTCCAGGAGATATTTGTTGAGGGTAACTCCGATGAGAGCATCTTCGAGTTGCAGATGGATGGCAACAACGATGTGGCCACTGCCATAAGAAACTATTATTTCGACTATAATGGCGGCAACCCCAAGACGGGTGGCTTCTTGCAGGCAACCAAGATATTCGGGGCTGTGGATAACAGCACTTCGTCGTCTTCTGTATATATGACGGCAAAAGACCGCCGCTACTATGACAATGTATATTCTTCTACTGACGGTGAAGACGGTACGTCGTATCCTGTGCGCAAAATGGTGGACTACACCAAGACTTTTGGCGGAGCGTCAACCACATTGGCTCGCACGTCCAAGCCTGACACCTATACGGGCTTGAGCCGTGTGTCGGCTGGAAAGTATGCCCAGAACTGGATCATTTACCGGCTTACCGACATCATGCTGATGAAGGCCGAGGCTTTGGTTCAGCTCGCCTCTTCCGATGCCGATGAAAAACTTACTGAAGCTTTCGAACTTGTTGATGCCGTGAACAGACGTTCAATAGCGACCGACGCTTCTACGAGCGACTACTTGGCGCAGACCAACTACGACACAAAGGACAAGATGGAAGCACTCGTCTTGGAGGAGCGCCAGCGTGAACTGTGCTTCGAGGGCAAGCGTTGGTTCGACCTTCTTAGATACAACTTCCGTCACGTGACACCTGCCGACTACACCAAGACCTACTATGAAGTGTATGGCGATGCCACAACCGGTTTCGTGTCAAACTATTCGGGCTTTATGACATTGCTTCAACGCCGGTATGTCGAGAATGCGGCTGCCATCTGCTCCAAGATGCAGACCGAGCCTTATCTCTACTACCCCGTTCCCTACGACGACATGAAAGTCAACTCGCAGTTGCACCAGAATCCTGTGTATGCAGCGGCTGATAAATATGAAAGGAACTAAATTCAAGGACATTTAAACTATGGGTAAGAATATATTTAAATCAATGTTCAAGGCAGCCGGCGCACTTCTCATACCGGTGAGCATAACAATGTCTTCGTGTAGTGCCGAGCCTGACGACTCAAACCTGTACACTTTCACGGGACAAACCATTGCCGACTTCCTTGCAGCCAACGATTCTGCGTTCAGCAGTTTCAGCTACATCCTGCAACGTTCAGGCTATGACCGCCTGCTGGGAACTTATGGCACTTACACTTGCTTCGCTCCCGACAACCAGGCAGTGCAAGAGTATATAGACAGTCTTTATGACGATGAGACCAATCTGAAGTTCGTGCACAACGGTATGACGGAGAAGTCGCTTGAGGGTTTGTCGGACAGTCTTTGTGCTGACATCGCTAAGTTCCACCTCGCAGGTTCGGAGTACATGACGGTGAACCTCGGAACGTCGGGACAGTCAATCCTCTCGCTTCTTGGACGAACCATCATGACCTCTATAAACTCCAACGGTTTGGTTACGCTCAACGACGGAGCGTCAATCACTAAGGAAGGTAAGGATATCGAACTTGAAAACGGTGTTGTTCAGGTGCTTAACCATGTGATACCCCGTTCCAACAGTTTGATGACCAGTGAGCTTAAGAAGTACGCCAAGTTCTCTTTGTTCACCAAAGCCTTGGAGTTGACAGGACTCAACGACTCCCTTGAGGCCGAGAAGAAAGACGTGACGCTTGACATGCCCGCCAAGAAGGATGGCTACTATCGTCCTACGGAGTGCAAGCTGGGCTTCACTATCTTTGCCGAGACCGACGAAGTGCTTAAGGCCAACGGCATTGAGACACTTGAAGACTTGATTGAACATGCTAAAGAGTGGTATGAGAATGCCGCCACAGGTACTACATCTTCTTCAACTGCCGGATGGTATGACTACTACCGCAACAATGGTGTGAAGATAAGCACCGGTACCGACTATACAAGTCCTTACAACGTGCTCAACATGTATGTGCGCTATCACATCCTGAAGTCGGCTTTGGCCAAGAATGTGCTCGCCCTTGACTTTAACACCGAGAACAAGTACGGTTACAACGGCGACACCTACGACTACTACGAGACCATGCTGCCCAAGACCTTGATTAAGATATGGAAGGTAAAGAAGGAGGGCAAGACATTCATCAACCGCTACAAGCGCAACAACACCCTCACTGACGGTCTCGAGACTATGGGCTCGTCAGACATGCATGAGCTTGTATATGAGGGAGCGGAGATTATGACCGACTCGGTGGCCCAAGCCCTCAACGGATACATCTATCCTATCCACGACATCTTAATCTATAACAGTCAGGTGCCTCACGGTGTGCTCAACGAACGCATGCGTTTCGATGCTCTTTCGCTCTTGCCTGAGCTGATGAACAATGGCTATCGTGGAATGAACGCCAACGAGCTTACTGCCATTGCAGGCGAGAGTGCGAGCCGTCTGCGTTTCCCCGTCAACTTCTTTGACAACGTGAAGGTGTATAACGGTCACTTGACCCAGATAGACATGAACGTCATTCAGGGCGACGGCACTGGCAACCAGTTCCTCCTTTACAAGGGCGACAGTTTCCAGGGTATGGGCTCTTACGATTTGGCCATCAAGTTGCCGCCTGTTCCAGACGGAGAGTATGAGCTTCGCATCGACGTGACCACATTTGGTACGGCTAGAGGAAGTATGCTCCAATATTATCTCGGCACAAGCAACGATGTTACCAAGATGGAAGCTGTAGATATCCCTGTGGATATGCGTATGTCCAGCTATGGTCCTAAGACTCTTAACGAGAATGTCGATGCCCGCCTGACGGCTATTGGCTGCTACAGCCTCTTGGCTGATGACGACATTGGCAAGGATGCTTATGCTGACAAGGGCTTGTCGTCTGACAAGGAAATGAGACTGCACGGTTATATGCGCGGCCCGTTGTCGGTGACAAAGAACAACTCCGACTTCAACTCTCGTTATGCCGCCTACCAGCTGCGCCGCATCCTTGTTAAGCGCAAGTTCACGCAGGGCGACTATTGGGTAAGGCTCAAGACCGTGCTTCCCGAAGTGACCGAGGGCAAGTACCAGCTTGATTTCATAGAGCTTGTTCCAGTGAGCGTGTGTGACAACAACCAGTATCTGGAGGATATGTATTAATAATGTGTGTCTTTAACATAATGTATATATAACATGAAGCGCAAAAATCATTATATATTCGGCATGATTGCGGTGGCCGCCACTATGGCCTCCGTGTCATGTTCCGACTTTGACGACTACAACAAGGCCTACACCAACGCGTCGGTGGAGAGCACAAAGACGTTGTGGGAGAACATTCTGGGTCAAGAGAACTTGAGCCAGTTTGCCGAGGTGGCCAAGAAGGCAGGCTTCGACAAGGAGCTGAACTCGTCGCGCACCTACACGGTGTGGGCGCCAGTCAATGGCTCGTTCGACTACGACCGTTACATCAACCGTATGGACAGCGACTCCGTCCGTTACAAGTTCATTGAGAACCATGTGGCCAACTTCAATTACGCCATGACGGGTGAGGCACGCAACGAGCGTGTCCACACCCTCAACGAGAAGTCCTATCTCTTGGCCTCCAGCGATAATGGGGTGTTCACTTTCGACGGAAAGACAATGAACGGTACGGGCATACCCAGTGTGAACGGTACGCTGCACACCATCAACGGTGAGGCTGCTTTCTATCCCAACATCTATGAGTCAATCTTCGAAACCGCTGGTTCAGACTCTGTAGTGGCCTACTTTAACAAGTACAAGAGAGAGTATCTTGATACAAAAAACAGTATTGAAGGCCCTATCGTTGACGGAAAGCAAACCTACATCGACTCAGTGATGGTGAGCGACAACGGCTTGTTCCGTTCGTTCAATGCCTATATAGCGCGTGAGGACAGTAACTATACTATGCTGCTTCCCACCGACAAGGCGTACCTTGAAGCTTATAACCGGATTAAGACCTGCTTTGTGTATCCTTCAACGATGCAGTATTATGAGGTGTCGTCGGAGTATCAGGGAGAGAATCCAACCGCCCAGTCACTGAAGGTGGAGACCTCTACTTACACAGCTGCCTATTTGCAGGACTCTATCGTGAAGAAGAACCTAATATCGCCGCTCTTCGTCAATAACAACAAACGTGAGAACGGTTGGCTCTTGGGCAAGCAGACAGGCTACTCTATCGACTCGCTCGTTTCCACTCGCTCTGACGAAATGAGCAATGGTCGCGAAATGGCCGAGACTGCCATGGTGGGTGAGCCCGCTGTGAGGAGTAACGGCTATGTGCGCACTGTTGACACTTTGGCTTATAAGGCATGGGAACTTTGGAACCCTGAAATTGATGTGCCAATCCGTAATGGAGCTTATCGTCCATATTCCAATACCACTGCTGCAGTTGTGTCGTCGGTGTCTCTGACTGAGGATGAGATAGACCCCGCAAAGCTTGATTCTACTATTAAGTATAGCAATGGCGAAGTCTATATGCCCAAGTCTTACCTTAACTTTGCCGCCAATGGTGACAGACGTGCCCCTGCTGCATACTTCTACATTCCCAACGTGCGCTCCACTTCATATAATATCTATATTGAGTTTGTCCCCGCACGCTATCGCATAGGAGCCACTGAGCGCGAAAAGAACTACAAGGTCGACGTTACTGTGAAGTATGCAGGCAGCGACGGAAAGGTTGCCTCCTCGGCAGTCAAGACGTTCAAGAACGTGCAGACCACCGACTCTTCCCATGTGTGCCGCGTGAAGGTGGGCACTGTACAGTTCCCCGTGTCCTACTACGGACTGGACGACTGCTATCCCTACATTTACGTGAAGAGCGCCCGAAGCACCATTTCCACAAAGGATTATGACAAGTTGGACAACAACCTGCGCATTTCCCGTATCTTCCTGCGCCCAGTAGAATATGACAACTACCTTACAGAACAAAACAAAGATGATGAACAGCAAGATTAATGATATACAGAGGATGTTTCTAAGAAACGCCTTGTGTGTGGCCTTTGTTGGGTTGGCCATGCCCGCTTTTGCCCAGGACGACTTCTCCGACGACGAGGAGCAAGCTCCCCAACCCAAGCGTGTTGTCTATAAGGAGAAGTATCCGCTGATGACCATTTCGGGAAAAGTCTTCGACGAGGCTGGCAAGAAACCGTTGGGCGGTGTGCAGCTGAAGGCTTTGGGCAACGCCCGCTATACAGCCATGACCGAAGATGACGGTAGCTTCAAGATAAAGGTGCCTAAGTTCACCACGTCACTCTATGTCTATGCTCCCGAGTATTCCTCGCAGCAGGTGGCCATATCCTCCGATACCACACGTCAGGTGCTTGTCTATATGATAAACGACAAGTTCCGCCCGATGTATGATGAGGGTACGACGATAACGGCAAAGCGTGGCTTTACCTCGTCTGCCGCCAACAATACCACCATCGACCAGGAGATACAAGGTCTGTTGTCGGCCGACGTCCGCTCCATACAGCGTTCCGCCGCTCCAGGCATTGGCAACAACTCGTTCATACGTGGTATCAACTCAATAAACGCCAACTCTCAACCGCTCATCATTATCGATGGTGTGGAGCTTGACCAGCAACTGTCGCGTGAGTCGCTGCATACCGGTCAGTTCAACAACATGCTGAACGCCGTAATGCCAGCTGACATCGAAAAGGTGACGGTGCTCAAGAACGGAACGGCCCTTTATGGTGCGCGTGGCGGTAATGGTGTGATACTCATTGATACCAAGCGTGGTCATAGCATGGCTACTCGCATTGACGCCAACATCTCCGTGGGCTTGAGTCTCATTCCCAAGTTGCCCACCATGATGAACGCTACACAATACCGCAACTATGCCACAGAGTTGATGGGAACCGTGTCGGAACTTCAGGGCCAGACCTTGAACTTCAAGTTCCTCAACGACGATCCCACCTATTATTATTACAATACCTACCACAACAACACCGACTGGACCGACGAGACTTATCGTACTGGCCTGACCCAGAACTACAGCATCAACGTGCAGGGAGGTGACAATGTGGGTATGTATAACCTGTCGGTGGGCTATGTCGATGGCAAGAGCACTGCCAAGGGTAATGAATATCAGCGCATGAACGTGCGTTTCAATACCGATATCAATATCTTGAGGTGGCTTGACACCAAGTTCAACCTGAACATATCGCGTACTACAAACGAGGTGTTCGACGATGGTGCGCCTGCCGATTTCACAACCGCTACGCCCACATCGCCCACGTTCCTGTCGCTCATCAAGTCGCCGCTCATCAATCCAAGGCAGTACAACCACTACATCAATGGTTTCTCAAGCCTCTTGAGCGACTACGATGATTTGTTCACCGACATCGACAAGAACTTGTCGTTGGCCAATCCGTCCTCTATATTGAGCTCTGCCAACGGCGTCAACAAGAACTACGCCGAGAACACATATTTCCAGGCGTTGCTTGAGCCGCGCATGAAGCTTAGTCGTGACTTCACTTTGACCACAATGTTCAGCTACTCGTTGGACCGTATAGCTCAGCGCTACACTCGTCCGAGCACTGGTGTGCCGGGCTTCAAGGTGTCGGGCATGGGAACTGTCTATAACAAGTTCGCCACCATGTCGGTCAATGAGAACAATGTGGTGAGCAACACCCATCTCGACTACTCCCACCTCTTTGGCGCACACTCGTTGGCTGCCTATGTAGGTTTCCGCTACAACTACTTCTCTTACAAGAGCGACCGCCTTTCCACACAGTACAGTACTCGTCAGAGCGACAAGAACCCGCAAATCTCCGCTCAGTCGTCAAACTTCAACGAGATTACAGGTGACAACGATGTGTGGAAGCAGATGCAGTGGTATGGCAATGTTGACTACAACTACATGAACCGCTACTTCGTTACTCTCTCACTGCTTGGCGAGGCCAACAGCCGCTTTGGTGAGAACTGCGACGGACTCAAGATGTTTGGTGTGGAGTGGGCTTTGTTCCCCAGCGTACAGCTTGGTTGGGTGGCCACCAACGAGAAGTGGTTCCCGAAGAACATCGGTATAGACTATCTGCGCTTCAATGCCGGCTTCGATGTCAGTGGCAACGACGACATCAACTATACAGCCGCCCGCACCATCTATACTGTGGTGAAGTATAACAACACCACCAACGGCTTGCAGCTCACTAATATCGGTAACGACAAGATACAGTGGGAGACCACAAAGAAGTTCAACGTGGGCTTCGAGTCAAACTTCCTGCACAACCGTCTGGGCCTGTCGTTCGACTACTACATCCACAAGACGAGCAACCTGCTCACCTTGCAGCAGTATGAGAACCCTGTGGCTGGCATAAACACCTTCTGGACCAATGGCGGCGAACTGCAGAACACTGGTTTTGAGGTGGCTGTATCGGCCAAGCCTGTCGTTTCAAAGAAGTTCAACGTTGAGGTTGGTGCTTCAATAGGCCACTACAAGAATGAGGTTAAGTCATTGCCCGACGGCGACTACACAACTTCTATCTATGGCACCGACAACATCCTCACTTCTGTTGGCAACCCTGTGGCTTTGTTCTATGGCTATCAGACAGCAGGTGTGTTCGCAACCGATGCTGAAGCCAAGGCTGCCGGACTCAACGGTACCTATCTCTATATGAACGACGATGCCGGACTCAAGTCGGAGTTCAAGGCTGGCGACGTACACTTCGTTGACCGCGACGGTAACGGATGCATCGACGAGAACGACCGCACCGTCATTGGTGACCCCAACCCCGACATCTATGGTAACATCTTCGCCAACATCAATTGGAAAGACTTTACCCTGAGCATGAACTTCAACTACAGCCTCGGCAACGATGTGTATAACTACCAGCGCTCGGTGCTCAACTCCGGAAGCACCTTCTACAACCAGCAGGTGGCCATGACCAACCACTGGCGCTACGAAGGACAGGTGACCGACATGCCGCGCGTGAGCTATGGAGACCCGATGGAGAATAACCGCTTCAGCGACCGTTGGATTGAGGACGGAAGCTACTTGCGTCTCAAGACTCTGCGCCTCACCTATCGTGTGCCCGTCAATTCCGAATGGCTGCAAGGCTTGTCGG
>CAVHDN010000002.1:0-24525 GCA_963634315.1 Flexilinea sp.
GACCTGCACACTGACCAAAGACATGACCATCACGGCCAACTACGACCCCATTACCACCTACTCGCTTACCTACTCGGCCAACGGTGGAGCCAAGGACTACATGATTGCCACATCGCCAGAGCCACAGCAAGTGGAAGGGAAGAACATGTATGAAGAGGGCACAGTAGTGACTCTCTCGGCCTCTTCCAACAAGATACTGTCGTTCACTGGATGGAGCAATGGCGAGACGTCAAGCGAAACTAAACTCACCATGGACAAAGACCAGACCATAGCCGCCGACTACTCGGCCATCGACTTCATAGCTGCATGGGACTTCCACCAAGCAGGCAATGCGGGCAGAGTGGCCGACTTCGCCTCTGCCGACAACGATGCGGCCGCGCTGGTGATGCGCGACGCCGACAACAACCAGGCAAGTTGGCTCGACAAGAGTCAAGTGGCCGCAGGTGGATATGAGGGGAAGCCTGCCGCCGTCAACTGGACCAAAAGTGGTGAACTGGGCAAGTACTACTGGCAGACGAAGGTCAATGCCGAGGCGTTCACAAACATCAAGGTGTCGAGCGCAATGCTCTACAACTACAATGCCTACACCAAGTACAACGTGGAATACTCACTCGACGGCGACAACTGGACCAAGGTGGGCTGCATTGAGATGCCTGGTGCAAAGGCGTGGACCGACAGCACATTCACCCTGCCTGCCGATGCCGACAACCAAAACGCAGTTTACATTCGCTGGATAGCAGACCGCACGGCTCCCACTGCCGGCACTACGTCTGACAACGACGGCATTTCCATTGCCGACATCGCCATAACGGCCACGGCAAAAGTCATAGACGACGGCACGGCTCCCAAGCTCGTGACATCACTGCCCGAGAACGGTTCCACCACAGCTTCGGCCAACGGCAAGATCGTGCTCACTTTCGACGAGAAGGTAAAGGTGGCCAAGGGTACAACGGCCACGCTCAACGACATGAGTCTTAGTCCGGTTGTTGTGGGCAAGACCGTCACGTTCGAATATAAGGGTCTGCCCTACTCTACCAGCTGCATTTTCACCTTGCCAGCCAACAGTGTGGCCGACCTGACCGACAACTACATCGACCAGCCCATAACCCTCGCCTTCACGACCAAGGCACGCCCATCGGTGGCCAAGGCTCTGTTCGACTTCATAGTGCCCGACAACGGTACGTTCAAGGAGGCCATAGCCGCAGCGGCCAAGCGCACTGACACCAGCAAGCGTTTCCGCATATTCATAAAGAAAGGCGACTACACCATCCCAGCCGACGAGACGGCCACAGTGGAGGGCAGCGACGGAGTGAAATATCCAAGCCCCATCACCACCATTGCCACGCCCAACATTTCCATCATTGGCGAGGACATGGCCGCAACGACCATCACCAACACCGTGCCGACCAATCTCGTTGACACGAAATATGGACAGGCCAACCCAATAGAAGGACTTGGCAAGTGTGAGACTATCGAACTGCTCAAGGCTGCCACCAACACCTACATGCAAGACCTGACCATAAAGAGTGGACTGACTGATGCCACCGGACGCGGAGCCGCACTGGAGGACGAGAGCGACAAGACCATATGCAAGAACGTGACGCTCCACGGCTACCAAGACACCTATCTCTCCAACAACGAGGGCGCACGCTTCTACTTTGAGGGCGGTCGTCTGCGCGGACGCACCGACTTCCTCTGCGGCAAGGGCGACGTGTTCTACAACGGTGTGGAGATTGTGATGTGCGAAAAGGGTGGCTATGTCACCGCACCGTCAAAGCCTAAGAAGTATGGCTACGTGTTCAAGGACTGTGTCATCAAGGGCGAAAGCTCAAGCGTTGACGGCAACTTCACCCTCGGCCGTCCGTGGGGCCAAGGCACACCCATTTGCCTCTACATAGACACTCGCATGGAAGCCAAGCCATCGGCCACAGGTTGGAACGAGATGAGCGGCGGCTACCCCGCACGCTTTGCCGAATACAACTCAACCACAGCCTCTGGAACCACCATAGACTTGAGCAACCGCAAGACCACCTTTGCCGACACTCACACCAACAATCCCGTGCTGACTGCTGAGGAGGCTGCGCAGATGTCGCTCGCCACGGTCATGGGCAACGGTGACGATTGGGACCCGACAGCTGCCACAGAGCAGACAGCCGCCCCAACTGGCGTGCAGCTCTATGGTACGACGCTCACATGGGACGCTTCCGACTACGCTTTGTGCTGGGCTATATGCAAGAACGGCAACGTGGTTGACTTCACCACGACCAACACCTACACCATTGACGACGCCACGGCAACCTACTCGGTTCGTGCAGCCAACGAAATGGGTGGCTTGGGCGAGGCCGCTAAGGCCAGCATCACGACAGGCGTAGATGTAGCCAACAAAGACCGCACTGCCATAACCACAAGCTACTACGACCTGAAAGGCATGCCCACAACCAAGCAGCACAGGGGCATTGCCATAAAGGTGGAAAGAATGGCCAACGGTTCACAAGTGACTACCAAAGAAGTGAGATAAGCGCGCACCAATGGTGCAAATCTCCTCCTACCATGCGGGAAAGCTAATTTAGTAGGAGCATTTCTCCGAAATGCGACCGAAGACTAAAGACAGTGACGCTGAGGTCGCTTAGTAGGAGCGCTTCTCCGAAATGCGACCGAAGACTGAAGACGGTGACGCTGAGGTCGCACTTCGGAGAAGCGCTCCTACTACTCCGCAGAGGTCGCATTTCAGAGAAATGCTCCTACTAAGTTAGTATTTGCAAGAGACAAAGTATTTTAACAGGCAAAAAGATGGGGTTTAAGCCATCAAAACATCATTTTAAGCCTTGATAAATTTGCAGGTTCAACAAAATAGACTATCTTTGCAATAACTGAAAACCTACAACAAACATTAACCAAATACTTTTATAACATGAAGAAAATCTTTACTCTTATTGCCGTTGCGCTGTGCGCAATGAGCGTCAATGCTCAAGAAACACTCGCCATCTCTGAAAGTGAAACCTACTCAAACGGACAAGAACTGACGACAGCTAACTGTTCAGTGACATTGGGAATTGACGAGAGTGGATGGACAGTTAAAGGAGGCACCGTAGGTCCTTTCACCGCCTACGTATCTGGGGGCAAGAACCCCAAGGACGACAACGGTTCTGGCTACAAGCCTGAGACTGCCAATCTGCCAACAAACGGCACCTACTACATTTTCACTCCCAAAACCGACGGAACCATTGAGGTGGGCATGGTGCTAAACAATGGGAAAAACTTCTATGTGGTAAATGGCGACGGCACAGCAATGGAGACTTCCAAGTTTACATTGACCAACAAGGACAACACCGTTGTGACGCTGGATGAAAAAAACCAAGTGGCAGAGA
The DNA here is from genome assembly GCA_963634315.1 of Flexilinea sp. Taxonomy (GTDB): domain Bacteria; phylum Bacteroidota; class Bacteroidia; order Bacteroidales; family Bacteroidaceae; genus Prevotella. Next base: position 3,369 of record CAVHDN010000002.1, read on the forward strand.
AGTTCTACGGCACTGTCTCGTTTGCAGCCACAGCCAACAGCAAGTACTATGTGTTCAGCTGCGGTTCTAAACTGGGCTTCTACGGATACATATTTACAGCTGCGGCCAGTGGTGACCAAGATGACCAAGCAGGCATCAGCAGCGCCACAGCCAATGCAGAGGCCAACAACGCCCCCGTATTCAACCTCGCAGGCCAGAAAGTGGGCAAGGATTACAAGGGCGTAGTGGTGAAGAACGGACGCAAATACGTGCAAAAGTAAGGCTCTGACGCCAGCCGTGCATACACATACAGGCCGGACATCCCACACTGTGCAATGTCCGGCTTATGTTTAGGCGTTACACCATAAAGACAGCTAACCCCTTGGCCCACGCCACCAATGCTACAAGTGCTACAAGGCAACATGCATCTTGCCGCCTAACAAAGAAATAGATTTGCAATTTGACTCATCAACTAAAACCAATACTATTAACCATGCACAAAAAGATTAAATGTCTCCGTCTGGTGCTATTGGCTCTGTTCACATGCTTTGTGGCAGACCTGTCGGCTCAGACAGTGAAAGGAAATGTGAAGGACTCATACGGAGAAGCCGTCATTGGGGCCACAGTACAGGAGGTCGGAACGAAGAACCGCGCCGTTACCGACCTAGACGGAAACTTCAGCGTGAAGACGTCTGGCAGCAAGAAGCTGCAAATATCCTACATAGGAATGAAGACACAGACGGTCAACGCCGCTGGAAAGAGCAACGTGAACGTTGTGCTTGAGGATGAAGCCTCCGCACTCAACGAGGTGGTTGTCGTAGGCTACGGCACAGTGAAGAAAAAGGACTTGACCGGTTCGGTGGTCTCCGTAAAGGGAGAGGCCATAACCAAGGTGCCGGTGCCCAATGTGGGTGAGGCTCTGGCCGGAAAGATGTCGGGTGTGCGTGTCACCACGACCGACGGTTCGCCCGACGCAGAGGTGCTCATAAGAGTGCGTGGCGGCGGCTCCATCACAGGCGACAACTCACCTTTATACATTATAGACGGCTTCCCTGCCGACAACCTCAACGACATATCGGCCAACGACATTGAGGACATAACCGTGCTCAAGGACGCCTCCTCAACGGCCATCTATGGTTCGCGCGGTGCCAACGGTGTAATCCTCGTAACCACCAAGGGCGGCAAAGCCGGTGCCACACGCATCACATATAACGGTTTCGTGCAGACCAAGAGCGTGGCCAACCGCCAGAAAGCCATGGACACCTACGACTACATAATGAGCAACTACGAGTATGCCAAGCTTCGCGGAGAGAGTGCCGTGAGCAGCTTCGAGAACATGTTCGGAGTATATGACGACCTTGACATCTACAAGGGCATAAAGGCCATTGACTGGCAGGACGACATGTTCGGAGCCAACGTGGTATCGACCCAGCAAAACGTGAGCCTCACCGGAGGTACCGACAAGACAAAGTTCACACTGAGCGGCACCTACGACTACAACGGCGGACTCATGCCCAACAACGACTACTCGCGCTTCTCGTTCAACTTCAAGCTGAGCCACCAGATAAACAAGAAGGTGAAATTCAACGTCAACGCACGCATCAGCGACCAAGAGGTGAACGGTTCGGGAACACAGGGCGGCACCTACAAGATAAGGACATCGCAGGCCATCACATCGCAGGCCACCAAGGGATTGTCAGCCTATGTCACCCCCGACTTCTCCAGCATGAGCGACGATGAATACCAGGAATACCTCAACAGCAACATGACACTTGCCGAGCAGGCAGCGCGCTATTGGAGAAAGCGCAACCAGCGCCGCTACAACTTCAACGCCAGCCTCGACTGGCAAATCATCAAGGGCCTGACCCTGCACACCGAGGGCGGCTACGGCTATGGCTTTGAGGAATTGAAGAACTGGTGGGGCTCCACCACCACCAACGCCTCCTATGAGGGCGGGCTGCCACTGGCAGAGTGGACGAAGACCAACAAGAGGAGCGTGAGGGAGGAAGTGAACCTCAGCTACGACCTCAAGTTGAACGACCACAAATTGAACATAATGGTGGGACAAGAGTACTCCAACGAAATGTCCGACTACAATTTCATGCACGGTTCGGGCTACAGCAAGGTGAGCACGGCCGAAGAGGTGTTCGCCAACTTCGCCAACGGACAGAACACACCACAGGTGAAGAGCATAACCAATGCCGACAACCGACTGATGTCGTTCTTCGGACGCGTGAACTACACATGGAAAGACCGCTACCTCGCCACCATCACCGCCCGCTATGACGGCAGCTCAAAGTTTGAGGACGGCAACCGCTGGGGCTTCTTCCCCGCCGCCGCACTCTCTTGGCGCATTGTGGAGGAGCCGTGGATGGAGAGCACCCATAAATGGCTGTCGAACCTCAAGCTGCGCGCCTCTATCGGTGAGGCAGGAAACAACCGCATAAAGGAAGACGCCACACGATTGCTGTGGGGTCTCAATGACGGAAGCAAGCGCTACGGCGTGGGCGACAAGGAGAACAACGCCTACAAGATTGGCACAAGACTCGCCAACCCACAACTGACGTGGGAGACGATGGTGACACGCAACATCGGTCTTGACTTCGGCTTCTTCAACGAGCGCATCAACGGTTCTATCGAGTACTACTACAACACTACCAAGGACCTGCTCATAGAACACTCCATCACCGCACCGGGCTACACCACCATGTATGAGAACAGTGGACAGACGACCAACAAGGGTGTGGAACTTACCATCAACGCCAATATCGTAAACAAGAAGAACTTCACTCTGGACGCCAACTTCAACATAGGCTTCAACAAGTCGAACGTTGACAAGCTGTCGAACGGTGTGACCGAGATGACCTTCGCCTCTGGTTGGGCTGGCACCGACAACATAAACCAGCAGGACTACATCATCAGAGTGGGCGACCCTGTGGGACTCATCTACGGTTGGGTTTGCGACGGATACTACACAACAAGCGATTTCGCCTCTTACGACCCCGCAACCAACAAATACACGCTCAAGGATGGTGTGCCCAACACGAGTCTTATGGGTGGAACGATTGGCGTGCGTCCGGGTACGATGAAGCTTAGGGACATTAGCGGTCCTGACGGAACGCCCGACGGCGTGGTTGACCAGTACGACCGCACAGTCATTGGCGACACCAACCCCACATGCCAAGGCGGTTTCGGCTTCAACATGACGTTCTTCAAGAACTTCGACCTGTCGGCCAACTTCACCTACTCCATAGGCAACGACGTTTATAACGCCAACAAGATTGCAGCTTCGCAGCGTTACCGCTCGGGGTCCTATCCGAACATGCTCGAAGACATGCGTCCGGGCAACGCCTACTCCTACCTCAACCCAGAGACAGGCGAGCTGTTGAGCACGCTCGAAGACCTGGCCTACTGGAACGAGGGCGGTAACGGAGCCGGTGCAAAGGAGTATTGGAGCCCGTTCTCTTGGGGCGATGCCAAGGTTGGTCCCACTTCATGGGCAATAGAGGACGCCTCGTTCCTCCGTCTGCAGAGCCTCACGCTGGGCTACACCCTGCCCAAGAAGCTCATACAGAAGGTGGGCATACAGAACCTGCGCTTCTATGTGACCGCCACCAACCTCTTCTGCATCACAGGCTACACAGGCTACGACCCGGAGGTGAGCTCCTACTCGCGCAACAGCAGCTACTCAGGCTTGACTCCTGGCATAGACTACTCGTCCTACCCGAAGAGCCGCGCCTTCACGTTCGGTCTTAACCTCACACTGTAATCCCAAGCTATACCTACATACCATTTTAACCGGAAACAATTATGAAACTGAAGAATAAATATATGATGGTCTCTGCGCTTGTCGCAACGGGCATAGGCCTTACGTCGTGCAGTGACCTGTTGGAAGTGGAGCATCCGTCACAGATGGACAGCGAGTTTGTCTTCAAGAACACGGAGTATGCCACCACAGCCCTCACCGGCATATACGCGATGTTCTGCGAAGACCCCTACACCTCGCGCATGTCAAACGCGTGGATGCAGAACACCGACGTTGAGGCCTACAATCCCAACGAGGGAATGCCGCAAGGCTCACACCGCTCCGACATCTGGGGACTGCAAGCAGCCTACGACGTGTCGTTCGGCGACATATACAAGGCATGGAACAACAACCTCCAGGCCATAGAGCAGGCCAACGCCGTGATAGCAGGCTGCACCAACAGCTCAGCTGCCTCCGACGCAGAGATGCTGCAAATAAAGGGTGAGGCCATATGCCTGAAGGCTTACCGCTACCTGCTCCTCTGCAACTTCTGGGGCGACGTGCCCTACTACGACCAACAGTCGAAGCAGGGTGACGACCTCGACAAGCCGCGCACCGACAAGAACATAATCTACAGCAAGATTCTGCAGCAGCTGGTTGATGCAGAGGGCGACATGAAGTGGAGCGACGCCAACACCGGCGGCACAGAACGCTGCACACGCGACTTCGCCCTTGGTCTCATAGCCAAGATTGCCCTGTTCCGCGCCGGCTACGGCATGACCTCCGACGGCAAGATGAAGCGTGCCGATGACTATCTCGACACCAGTGACGAGCAGCTCGCCGTGACCTACACCGACAACGACGGCAACAAGAAGACTGCTCGCACCTGCAACGAATACTACCAGTTGTGCAAGGACTACTGCCAGAAGCTCATCAGACTCAAGGGACGCACACTGCGCAGCGACTATGCAGGCATATTCGAAGACCAGGAGAACAAAGTGGTGAAGAACAACGACGAGATACTCTTCCAAGTGGCCTTCGTGGCCAACCGTGGAGGCGACGTGGGCTGGTGCATAGGCACCACCAACTCCAACTGCAGCAAGAGCTACGGCACCACAACCACACAGGTGGGCTTCTGCCCCACCTACTACATGTCGTTTGCCGACAATGACATGCGCCGCGATGTCACCTGCTCGCGCTTCGCCCACGACAACGACACCATAAAGCCCATGGCCATCACAGGCATGAGTGTGGGCAAGTGGGACCGCTACGACGCAGGCCCTGTGTTCGGACTTGGCACAAGCTCTTCGAAGGGCACGGGCATCAACTGGACAGTCATGCGCTACTCTGAGGTGCTGCTCATGCTGGCCGAGGCAGAGAACGAGCTTAACGGCCCCACCGCCCTCGCCAAGGAGCAGCTCACCAAGGTGCGCAACCGCGCCTTTGCCGCTTCGCCCGCCTACAGCCACGACGTGAGCGAATATGTTGACAGCGTGAGCGGAAGCAAGGACATGTTCTTCAACGCCATCGTCAACGAGAGGGCATGGGAGTTTGGAGGCGAGTGTCTGCGCAAGTTCGACCTCGTGCGCTGGGGCAACTACGGCGAGAAGATAAACGCTGCCGTGCACGAGATGAACGCCTGGGGCATATCCACCATACCCGAACTGCTAGAAAACGAAGAGCTCATGGCGCAGTATCCCGAAGCCAAGACCTACACTGGCAGAGCCAACGTGCTCTACTTCACAAAGGAGGCCAAGACTGCCGACAAGACCAAGCTCACATGGCTGAACGACAAGTATGCCTTCACCGACTCCACCGTGATAGAGTCGTTGGGCAAGACCAAGCAGGTGAACTGGGGCAAGGCCATGATAAAGAGCGTGACCACCTACATCTACAACGGCAAGAGCTACACCAAGTCGCCGACCAAGGTGACCGACAATGCAGCCGGCACAGTGAGCTACACGTTTGACGACAACGTGGTGGTGAGCGTGAACTCCGGCGAGCCCACCGGCATACAGAAGAAAGTGCAGTACAAGTGCTGCGACCAGGCCGCACGCATGTTCCGCGGCTACACGGGCGACACCGGCGTAGGCTCAGGCACCGTGCCCTATCTGCTGCCCATCGGCACCACCACCCTCAGCTCCAGTTCTGTGCTGAACAACGATGGATACATGTTCGGCACCAGCCACGACTACAAGGGCGAGAACTACTCTTTCGCTGAAGTAATAACCGACTACAAATAAGGAGAACCAATTATGAAAAAGACAATAAAATCGATACTGCTCATTGGAGCTTTGGCCATGGGAGCAGGCGCAGTGACAAGTTGCTCCGACGATGACGACTCTTACATGTCGAGGCTCTTCCGCCCTGTGGTGAGCAGCGACAACATCGTCACGGGCATCGACGCCGACATGAAGTCGTACATAACATTCTCGTGGGACGACTACGCCGACGCCAACCAGTATGCCATAACGCTGTCCACCGAGGACGGCACAACCAGCCTCACGAAGAACGTGGAGGGCAGCGAGGTGACGTTCACCGACCTGCAGTATGACACCAACTACAACATTGCCATAAAGGCCATGAACACCCTCAACGGGTTGGAGAGCAAGGACTACAAGTTCAGCGTGCGCTCTGCCGACTACCCCACCCGCCTCAAGGCCATAGAGACCACCGACATCATCGACGTGGGAGCAAGGATAAAGTGGGACAATACTGACGGCGATGCCAACTACGACTCCCTTCAGATAGTTCAGACATCCAACGACTCCATTGTGCACACCTATGCACTGACGGAGCAAGACAAGGCCAACGCCGAGAAGATTGTGAGCGGGCTGAAGGCCACTACCAACTATCAGGTGAAAGCCTACATCGCCGGTGCCTATCAGGGCAAGAGGTCGTTCAAGACCACTGCCTCGGAAGACTACGGAAGCGACGTGGTGATAGACATGCGCAAGGTGGATGAGAACGACATCTACAAATGTCTCAGCATAAGCTCCGAGTCGTCGTTCGACGGACTGCTCGACTCGCTCATAGCCACCTATCCCGACCAGAACATCACCATTGTGCTCCCTGGAGGAGCCGACGTGAGGATGGCCACCATGAAGCTCAAGGCCACCACGGGACGCATAAAGCTCACCACAGGCCTAACACTGGCTGGCAACGCCAATGTGTGTGTGGCAGGCAACTTCGACGTCACTGCAGGCATGGCGGTGGGCGGTGTGGAGTTCGACAAGCTCAACTTCACCGAAGCACCGCTCGATGGCAAGAACAAGGGTGACTCCAACTTCGGCGGAACCTATCTTTTCAACTTCGACGGCAAGGATGCTACCATCGGTTCGGTGAAGATAAGCAACTGCAACATCAAGTACAAGCGTGGCGTTTGCCGCATCAAGAACGCTGTGGCCATAGGCTCGTTCACCATAGACAACTGCGTGGTTGACTCCATCGGCGGCTACGGCATAGTGAACTGCGACGCCAACAACTCCACCGTTGACAATGTGACGGTGACCAACTGCACCTTCTCCAACTGCGAGAAGTTCATCGTAGTGAGCAGCAGCAAGAGCGGCAACATCATTAACAACGTTCAGGTGGCCAACTGCACCTTCGTTTACTGCATTGCCGACTCCAAGCCGTTCTTCGACATGAAGGACAGGGAGCTGCAGACCTACACCCTCACCAACTGTCTGTTTGGCGCACCCGGTCCGCTCAACAAGGACGCAGTTGCCAACGGCATCACGGGCTTCTCGGGAAGCATAGCACCCACATGCAGCGACTGCTATTTCGCCAGCGATTTCCTGTGGCAGAAAGACGCTACCACGGGCGAGGTGAAGGCTGCGCTCTCGGGCACCACCATGAAAGCCACCACGCAGGAGCTGTTCAAGGCACCGCTCACCAGCGACTTCACCATCATCGCCAAGGAGGCAAATGGTGTGGGCGACCCAAGATGGTACTAACTTAAACTACAATAACGATTTTCTTACTCTGGGGCTTGGCCTGTCTCGCGACAAGCCAAGCCCTATTCTGTGTCTTATAACGCAGGAGCGCCGGTCGCTACCCTTCGCGTAGGTCGCAGTTCGGAGAACTGCTCCTACTAGCAAGCCCGATGACTGCGCAGTGTAGTAGGTGCAGATGTCCAAGATGCACACCTAGCGCCGAGGTCGCACTTGGCTTTCCCTTCGGCCGCCGAGGTCGCATTTCGGAGAAATGCTCCTACTAGCAAGCCCAGTCAAATGCAAAAAAAATCATTTCAATCTTTAAACCCAATAAAAACAGGCTCAGGGGGGAGATGTCCGTGGAAGACTTCTCCCCTTGAGCCCTTTTTTGCCCCAAAACTGTGGTTTCTTGCGGAGGAAACCGATGGTTTCCTCTCAAGTTCAATTAGGAAACCGATGGTTTCTACGGCAGAAACCGATGGTTTCTACGGCGGAAACCGATGGTTTCTACGGCGGAAACCGATGGTTCCTTAGATGTGTCGCGAAATAGTGACTGCGTTTAGCCGTCGCAGGAAGTCTGGAGATAACTGCTCCCGACGCATACGTGAGAGTAACAGTTCGTCACAAGGCAATGCGCAAAGCGGACAGTGTGATCTCCACCGCTCCAGTGCCCACAGAACCTCTTGCAAAGAGTTACGCAGGACCTGCGGCATTGACTGAACTCACAATAGGAAAGTTCGCTGACCACCTGCCATTCTACCGTCAGATAGAGATGTTCAAGCGCCTCGGCATCGAGCTGAAGCAGTCCACCATCGAAGGCTGGTTCTTCGGCATAGCCGACCTGATGCGCCCCATGTACTACAGACTCCAGGAATACATGCTGCAACTTGACTACCTGCAATCGGACGAGAGCACGGTGCCGGTCATCAACAACGAAAAGCACCGGACGGTCAAGGGCTATATGTGGCTGATTCGAGCGGTCACCGAGCCCCTGGTGCTTTTCCACTATAAGCCCCACTTCTCTGTGATGTTGTTCACAACTCATAGGTAGAATGTTTGGCCGCAGCCGTCAACCCGACTGCGGCTTTTGCTTCACGCAGGCTAAGCGCCCATGTTCACTTTTGTCAGACGGATGTGCACTTTCGCTATGGCGGCTCGGCCCGCTGGTGGAATATTTGTCATTTAAGGTTCACTTTCGTGCAATATGCTTTCAGCGAAGTTTGCCTCTGGCAATAAAAGTGTAACTTTGCATCGAAACACCACTAACGAAACTACAACCATCAACATGAAAAGACTTTTACTCGCAACGGTGGCCTTTTGCGCCATCACACTGACGGCCCATGCCGCCACAAAAGAAAAACAGCCGGCGTTTCCGGGAGCAGAGGGCTTCGGACGCTATGTCACGGGAGGGCGCGGCGGCGCTGTCTATCACGTGAGCTCGCTCGCCGACGACGGCTCTGAAGGCACACTGCGCTGGGCCTGCGAAAAGAAAGGCGCACGGACGATAGTGTTCGACGTGTCGGGCACCATACACCTCACCTCCACCCTGCAACTGAAGCAGGGCAACGTGACACTGGCCGGACAGACGGCACCGGGCGACGGCATCTGCGTGGCCGACTACCCGTTTGCCATCAGGGCCAACAACGTGATAGTGCGCTTCATGCGCTTCCGCCTGGGCAACAACAACGTGACGCTCGACGGCGCCGACGGCTGGGACGGCCTTGGAGCAATGGACCAGGAGGGCATCATGGTGGACCACTGCTCGGTGAGCTGGAGCATCGACGAGTGTCTGTCCATCTATGGAGTGAAGAACTCCACGGTGCAATGGACCATAGCCTCGCAGAGCTTGACCAATGCGGGCCACTCCAAGGGAGCCCACGGCTACGGCGGCAACTGGGGCGGCTCGGGCATTACCTACCACCACAACCTGCTGGCCCACCACGAGAGCCGTGTGCCGCGCCTCGGCCCGCGCTACACCACGCAGCTCGACGAGCGGATGGACATGCGCAACAACGTGTTCTACAACTGGGGCGGAAACGGATGCTACGGCGGCGAGGCCATGCAGGTGAACATAGTGAACAACTACTACAAACCGGGACCGGCCACGGCCAAGCTGAGCACGGTGAAGCAGAAGCGAATAGCGGGAATTGGAGTGCGCACAACGGAATATGTGACCAACAGTCCGTCATATGCTCCCACTCTGCACATGTGGGGCAAGTTCTATGTGGAGGGAAACAAGAACTCCAAATACACCGACGTGACCCGCGATAACTGGACCTATGGCATATACAACCAGATAGACGCTTCGGGCAACGACGGCACCTACACCGCCACCACCAAGGACACGATGAAGCTCACGGCGCCCATCGACTTCGTGACGGTGACCACCCACACGCCGGATGCAGCCTATGAGCTGGTGCTCAAATATGCCGGATGCAGCAAGGTGCGCGACAGCTACGACGAGATGATCATAGGCGACACGCGCAACGGCGTGGCCACCTATACTGGCTCGGGCAACAAGCCGGGCATAATAAACACGCAGAACGACAACAAGCCTGCCGATGCCGGCGACGACTGGAGCGCATGGCCCACGCTCAACTCCACGGCTGCGCCTGCTGACACTGACGGCGACGGAATGCCCGACGAGTGGGAAACGGCCAATGGGCTTGACGCGAACAACGCCAAAGACGGCGCACTGGCGGCCAGCAATGGATACACCAACCTGGAGAACTACCTCAACAGCCTCGTGGCCGACATCACCTCGGGCGAGCTGGAGGGCGGCACGGCTGAGGGAAGCGTGACCTATGAAGGAAGTGAACCAGCTACAAGTGTGTATGAGCTTTCGCCCACAACATCCGAGGACGAGTGGACATTCACGGGTGGCTTCTCCATCACCACAAAGAAGGGCTACGCCACTGGTTCCAGCTGCGGCATTGCCGGAATAAAGTACTCGCGCAACGAGCTGTTCACCATAAACATACCCGACGGCATAAGCCTGACCAAAGCCGAATTCACAGGCTACAGCAATGTTGACGACGGCACTTCGTATCTAAGCCTACTCGGCAACGACACGTTCGCAGAGACCGACTACGTGTTTCCGTCGCGCTCCGGCGGCGCATCGGTGACCCACGCCATCGCCCTCAGCACGCCCGCCACAAAGACTCTCCCCTTCAAGGTGAGCGGCAACCAGAGCGTATGCGTCATCAAGCTCTACGCAGCCGATGCTGCGAGCATAGCCGACGTGACAACGGCCAACAGCCAGAGGCAGCACTACATGCACACGCTCGACGGACGACGGCTCACGGGCAACACGGCTCCTTCAAAGGGAATATACATAATAGACGGCAAGAAGATTGCCGTGAAATAAAACTATAAGACATGAGAAAAACTGCTTTCCTGGCACTTGCGCTGGTGTGCTCTGCACCGACCAACGCACAGACTGTGCCCTACAAAGATGCGTCACTCTCGGCCGAACAGCGCGCCGACGACTTGATGAAACGCCTCACGCTGAAAGAGAAGTGCCAGCTGATGATTGACGGCTCGGCCGCCATCGATCGTCTCGGCATACCGCGTTTTGAATGGTGGAACGAGGCTCTACACGGCATAGGCCGCAACGGCTTCGCCACCGTATTCCCCATAACCACGGCCATGGCTTCGGCTTGGGACGACGCATTGCTCGAGCGTGTGTTCTCCGCAGTGAGCGACGAGGCGAGGGCAAAAAACAGCGAGGCCAAGAGGCAGGGACAGATAAAGCGCTATCAGGGATTGTCCTACTGGACTCCCAACATCAACATCTTCCGCGACCCGCGCTGGGGACGTGGCCAGGAGACCTACGGCGAAGACCCCTACCTCACCGAGCGCATGGGACTGGCCGTGGTGCGTGGCCTGCAAGGCCCCGACAGTTGCCGCTACCGCAAGCTGCTGGCCTGCGCAAAGCACTTTGCCGTACACAGTGGACCGGAATGGAACCGACACTCGTTTAACCTTGAGCAACTGCCCGAGCGCGACTTGTGGGAGACTTATCTGCCCGCATTCAAGGCTTTGGTGCAAAAGGGCAACGTGGCCGAGGTTATGTGCGCCTACCAACGCATTGACGGCGAGCCGTGCTGCGGCAACAACCGTTATGAGCGGCAGATACTGCGCGACGAATGGAACTTCAAGGGGCTCATCGTGAGCGACTGCGGGGCCATAAACGACTTCTGGGTGGCGGGTCGCCACGGCGTGTCGAAAGACGGGGCCGAAGCATCGGCCAAAGCCGTAAGGTCGGGCACCGACGTTGAGTGCGGAAGCAACTACAAACGTTTGCCACTGGCTGTGGAGCGGGGTGAGATAAGCGAGGCCGACATCGACGTGAGTCTGCGCCGACTGCTCATAGCACGCTTCCTGCTGGGCGACTTCGACCCTGACGAGCTTGTGGAGTGGGCAAAGATACCCATGAGCATAGTGGCCAGCCAACCGCACAAGCAGCTCGCGCTCGACATGGCGCGCAAGGGAACGGTGCTCTTGCAAAACCGCAACAACGCCTTGCCGCTCGACAAGAGCGGGGCCGACATAGTGGTGATGGGACCCAACGCCAACGACTCGGTGATGATGTGGGGCAACTACAGCGGCTATCCCACCAAGACCACGACCATACTGGAAGGAATAAGAGGTAAGGTGGGAGCGGTGAAGTATATACCTGCCTGCGGACTGACAATGGGCGAGGTGAACGTGAGCCACTTCGCTCTGCTCACCAACGGCAAGGGTCAGAAAGGCATGAGGGCCTCATACTGGAACAACACTGAGATGAGGGGTGAGCCTGTGGCCACGGCCAACATGGCAGAACCTATCAACCAGAGCAACGGCGGCGCTACGGTGTTTGCTCCGGGCGTAAACTTGGAGAACTTCTCAGCACGCTACGAGGGGGAGTTCACACCCGACAAAGACATGCAGCTCATTCTCTCCATAGGGGCCGACGACAAGGCGCGGGTGATTGTCGATGGCGACACGGTGATAAACGAGTGGAAATCACGCCAAAGAATAAACTATAAGGAAAGGGCCTTGACCTTCAAGGGCGGACAGAAGCACCGCTTGCAGATTGACTATGTGCAGGAAAGAGACATGGCGGTCATGCAGTTCGACCTTGTGACCAAGGGCACGCCGACAGTCAGCGAACTGCTCGCCGAGGTGGGCAGTGCCAGCACCGTTGTGTTTGTCGGCGGCATATCGCCACGCCTTGAGGGTGAGGAGATGAAGGTGAGCGAGCCGGGCTTCAAGGGCGGCGACCGCACCGACATAGAACTGCCACAGGTGCAGCGCGACTTGCTCAAGGCTCTGCACGACGCGGGCAAGAAGGTGGTCTTCATCAACTGCTCCGGCGGTGCTGTGGCCCTTGTGCCCGAGAGTCAAAGCTGCGATGCCATTCTGCAGGCGTGGTATGGCGGCGAACAGGGAGGGCAGGCCGTGGCCGACATTTTGTTTGGCGACTACAACCCGAGCGGCAAATTGCCCGTGACGTTCTACAAGAGCGTAGATCAGCTGCCCGACTTTGAGGACTACCGCATGGCCAACCGCACCTACCGCTACTTCCGTGGCGAGGCGCTCTTCCCGTTTGGCTTCGGACTAAGCTACACCACCTTTGCCGTGGGCAAGCCCAAGTATGACGCGAAGGAAGGCAAGATAAGCGTGAGCGTGACCAACACGGGCGAGCGCAAGGGACTGGAGACGGTGCAGGCCTATGTGAAGAACACTGCCGACACCGACGGTCCGCTGAAGACGCTCCGTGGCTTCAAGCAGGTGGAGCTTGAGGCTGGCGAGACCAAGACCGTTGATATAGACTTTCCGCTGACGGCTTTTGAGGGATGGGACAAAACCACCAACACCATGCGCGTTTGCCCCGGCACCTACGAGATTAGCGTGGGGACATCGAGCCGCGACCAAGACTTGAAGAAGATAAAGACCAGAATAAAATGACAAGCAAACTTAAAGCACTGAAAAAGGCCTTTGTCGGCATTGGTGCGGCATTGTTGCCCATGCTCGCGTCTGCGGCTACAAGCAATGCAACCTACGACAACCTGCCCTTCGCCATGAGCGAAGTGAAGCGGCCCTACATTCCTGACTACAGCGTGCATCTGACCGACTTCGGCGGCGTGGCCGATGGTGTTACGCTCAACACAGGGAGTTTCGCCAAAGCCATAAAGCATCTTGAAGACCACGGAGGCGGACGGCTCATTGTTCCGTTTGGCCTGTGGCTCACTGGCCCCATAGAACTGAAGAGCCACATAGAACTGCACTTGGAAGAGGGGGCACTGGTGCTCTTCTCGCCCAACCGCGCCGACTATCCGCTCGTGGAGTCAACGTTCGAAGGCGTGAAGTCGCGTCGTTGCATGGCTCCACTCACCGCCACAGGAGCCACCGACGTGGCCATAACCGGCCAGGGCGTGTTCAACGGCAACGGTCAGAACTGGCGACCGGTGAAGAAGGGCAAGCTCACAGCAGCACAGTGGACAAAGCTCTGCAAGACAGGTGCGCTCAACAAGGCGCAGAACACATGGTATCCGTCGGCCGAAATACGCGACATAAGCAACGACAGCAAATACATGGACGAGGCTTTCGCAAAGAACGACGACGCTTCGTGGAACAAGGTACACGACTTTCTGCGCCCAAAGCTTCTGTCGTTTACAGAATGCAAGAGGGTGCTGCTCGAAGACGCCACATTTGAGAACTCTCCGGGTTGGAACTTGCACCCGCTCATGTGTGAGGATGTCACCATAAGCAACGTCACCATACGCAACCCGTGGTATGCCCAGAACGGCGACGGCCTTGACCTCGAGTCGTGCAAGAACGTAGTGATAAAGGGCTGTTGGCTTGACGTGGGCGACGATGCTCTTTGCATAAAGTCGGGACGAGACAAGGAGGGACGAGACCGCAACATGCCCACGCAGAACGTCATCATTGAGGACTGCCGAGTCTATCACGGCCACGGCGGCTTCGTGGTGGGCAGTGAGATGTCGGGCGGAACACGCAACATTCTGCTGCGCAGGTGTCTCTTCATAGGCACCGACACGGGACTGCGCTTCAAATCGACACGTGGCAGAGGCGGCGTGGTGAGCGACATCTTCATAGAAGACGTGAGCATGAGCGACATTGCTGGCACAGCCGTAACCTTCGACTTGTATTATGGTGGAGCAAACGCCGGCAACAACACGCTAGAAAAGGTGAAGGTGGACGAGACCACGCCTTCGTTTCGCGGCATCACCATGAAGAACGTGGTGTGCAAGGGTGCAGCGCAGGCCGCCTTCTTCAATGGCTTGCCCGAGATGCCCATAAGCAACATAAGCGTGAGCAATTCGGTGTTCGAGGCCGAAACGGGTTTCACTCTGAACTACATTCACAACTTGACGCTCGACAACGTGAAGATAGGCGTGAGCAAGGGCGAGACCATTGTGAAGCAGAACGACGTGAAGGACTTCAAGAACAAACAATAAAGGTGGGGTCTAAAAACACCCTCCGCAATACACCGCAATACAGACACCCTCTGCAATACAGACAAAGCCACTCGTTAGGATTTACCTAAAGAGTGGCTTTGCCGTTGTTTAACATCCCCTACTCCAGCACCCCTTTCAAGTTGTTGGCACGATATTCCGATGGAGTCATGCCCGTTTCTTTCTTGAAGCACTTGCTGAAATACTTAGGATCGGAGAAGCCCACGAGATAGGCAATCTGCGAGAAGGGATAGTTGCTCTTGGCCACAAGCTCCTCGGCACGCCTCATACGTATGTGGCGCACGAAATCGACGGGCGTCATGCCCACTATGCTCTTTATCTTGCCGTAGAATACCGAGCGGCCAAGGTGGACAGCGTCGGCCAAGTCTTCTATCTTGAGTGCAGGGTCGCTGACGTGCTCTTCAAGATAGGCCAACAGTTGCTTCATCATCTCATTGTCGGCATCGACAATCTGCGGAGCCTCCAGATGGAAGGTTGAGTTGTCCTCAGGCTTTATCTGCTCCACAAAGGTCTGCTGCAACATGCGCCGTTGGTTTATGATGTTGTTCACCCTCGACTTGAGGTAAATGGCGCTGAACGGCTTGGTTATGTAGTCGTCAATGCCCTCCTTAAGCCCCTGCAAACGGTCTTCGAGCGACGCTTTGGCCGAAAGGACGATTATGGGTATGTGGCAGATGTCATTGTTTTGCTTTATGCGGCGCACCATCGTGAGACCGTCCATCACAGGCATCATCACGTCGGTCACGATGAAGTCGGGCATGAGCTTTTCGGCCATTTCAAGCCCCTCTTGGCCGTTGGCGGACTGCAGCACAGTGTAGTCGGTGCTAAGTATGCCCACGAGAAAAGCCCGAAGGTCGTTGTTGTCCTCCACCACGAGCAGTCTGATGCTGTTGGCCGTAGGAGCAGTGCTGTCAAGCATGGCCTTGTCGCCCTGCCGCATGGGCTCTGTCTCGTCAGAGACGTCAGTCTGCAACACATTGTCGGGCACGTTCTCATCGCTGATATACACATTGCCGTCGGTGTTGTAGCGGAGCATCTTGTTCACCAACTCGAGCATCTGCGAGGCGTTGCGCTGCACCATTTCCAAGTGCGCCTTGGCCGAGTCTTTAAGCCCTCCACCCTTGAGCACCTCTGCCACTGGCCCGCCTATGAGCGTCAACGGTGTACGCAGCTTGTGACCTATCTCAGTGAAAAAGCGAGTCTTCATCTCGCCCATTTCCTTGGCCATGACGTTCTTGCTGCGCAGTGTGTTGATGTAAATCAGCACATACACCACTCCACAAAACAGCGCGAAGTAAAGCAGCTTGGCCCAGATGGTCTCCCAGAAAGTGGGTTGTGCGTTTATCTCAAGCACCGTCACATTGTCCACCCATACACCATCACAGTTGGTACTCTTCACGAGCAGACGGTGACTGCCCGACGGCAGACTGTTGAACGACGCACTATTGGTGGAACCTGTGTAGTTCCACTTGTCGTCAACACCCTCTATCATGTAGGCATACTTCACGAGATAGCGGTCGGAATAGTCAAGAGCCGAGAAATAGATGGTAAGGTTACGGCGGTCCGACGGCACGTCGAGCACCTTGCGCCCCGGTATTGGCACAATAGTCTTCTCACCTTGGTAGAGCACGCCAGTAAATACTATCTCCGGCTTGTGGCTGCTCTTCTTCAGGTCGTTGGGGTTGAACGACAATAGTCCACCGCGCACGCCAGTCACAATGCAACCCGAGGAAGGGTCGCACAACGGTTTCGACTCCGACAGTTCCACACTGCCGCCGAAGTTGTCGGGAATATATTGCAGAGCCTCACCACTCCGCCGCACGTAGCGCGTGATGCTACCCTCACGGAATATCCACACGTCACCGTTCTTGTCCTCCACCATCGACTGCGCTATGCCCTCGGAAGGGTTCACCTCCGACAAGTTCTGCAAGCGCAGGTTGTCTGCTAACAGGTTGTGCGACACTATGCGCTGCACCCCACCGTCGAGTGTCACCACGAACACTCCGTTGTGGCGAGTGACAAGCGTCTGCATGACATCGGTACCGGCCAAGCCAGCAGTATCGCCCCTAGTGTGGTTGGTCTTGTAGAAACGCACGTTATCGGGCGATGTAAACTTGTCGGACAGAGTGAGCAGACCATCGGTAGTTGACAGTATCACCACCCCATCAGACGTATGCGTC
The DNA here is from genome assembly GCA_963634315.1 of Flexilinea sp. Lineage (GTDB taxonomy): Bacteria > Bacteroidota > Bacteroidia > Bacteroidales > Bacteroidaceae > Prevotella. The sequence continues at coordinate 20,692 of CAVHDN010000002.1, forward strand.
ACACGTCGCACCTTTCCAAAACCCTTGCGTGGATAGTTGGCCATAGCGTTACCACTGTGATAGAACACGCGACGACCATCACGCTCTCCCACAAGGTTGACGCCACCGCCAAATGTGGCCACCCAAACGTGGCCGTGACTGTCGATGTCAATGTCATAAACTTCGTTGTGGCTCAGGGCAAACTTGTCGCGGTTGTTGGTGGTGTAGTTCTCCACCTTCCCATCGGGCGAAACGACAAACACGCCACGGCCTTTGGAGCCAACCCACAGCCGTCCCTCTCTGTCGCCAGTTATGGCATATATCTTCGGTGCAAACACCACCGGCTGCTGCTGGAGCCTACCCGAGCGGTTGAGATAACCCAAAAGGTTGCTCTGACGGTCGAATACGGCCAGTTCACCATTGAACATGCCTGCCCATACACGTCCAGAACCGTCAAGATAGACCGACCGCGTCTCTTCGTTGGCCTGCACGGTACGGTATTTAAAGTAATGGTAACGGAAATTCACAAGGTTAACCTCGCGAGTGTCGGTGAACCATACGTTCTTGTCTCTGTCTATGAAGTACTTTTTGATGTAAGGCAAATGCGTACCCATTGGCCCTCCGCCCATGAGAACATAAGGGCAAAGCTGTCCGTTGGCCTCGTCGTAATAGCTGAAAGTGCCGCCCGTTGGCACCATCCACACTGTTCCGAAGCTGTCTTCATGAAAGAATGGTTTGGCGCTCGATGTGAGTTCCACCGCACTACGCGCCTTGGCGTTGAGCCATCGGCTACTTCCGTCGCGGAGGTTTACCATAGCCACACCGTCACTCAGGCCGAATGCCCACAGCCTTTGATGTGAATCAACAAACAAGTCGGTCACTTCCATCGGCGGCATTGTCGGTGCAAAGATCGTCAGCATGCTCGACCGTCCGCCATGCAGAGCCACCACTCCAATATTGGTGGCCAAGAGCAAACGCTCGTCGGTAAGCCTCAACATGTCGTTTATGTGTATCACGCCATGCGGCATAGCCACACTGCGACAGCGTCCTGTGCTCTCCGAAAAGGCCACCACCTTGCCATCGGCCGTGGCCATCATCTGCTCACAGCCCTGCTTTCCCATGAATTCAAAGCGTCCGGCCATAAAGAACTTGCCATCGGAGCGTTGCACTCCAGCAGTGGTGAACACCCACTCATGGCCGTTGCCGTCCATCTTCACCTTGTTTATCACATTACTGCGCAAGGCATTATGGCGTGTGTCAAACCGTTCAATGCCCTCTCCCTCAGCATTTATGCCACGGTTGTCTATACGGTAGCCGCCCGTTTTGTCATCGCTCACTATCCATGTGTAACCGTTGTCCAACGGATAAACGCTGCGTACGGGAAATGTGTGGCCAAATTTGGCGGCTATAATGCCGCTCACGTCTATGAAACGAGAGCTACGCGTATCAAACAGCCACGCCCTTGCGTCAGACGTGCAGCACCACACCAAGCCATCTGCCCCTGGCTTGCACGACAATATGCGGTTGGTGGTGAGTGTCTCATCAATGCCCGGAGTGTTGCGGAATGCCGTAAAGCGGTAGCCATCAAAGAAGCACAGTCCATTCCATGTGGAAAACCACATCAGACCATCGTCTGTCTGCGTGAAGCCTGATATGGTGTTGGCGGCAAGCCCGTCGCGCACCGTGTAGGTGCGAACCGTACAATAGGGCTGCGCCCAACCACACAAGGAAAATGCAGCAAACAGAAGTATTGTAAGTAGTATCTTCGCCATACTTTTAAATTGGTCCTGACAAATTAAGGAAATGTTGCAAAGCTTTACTACTTCAACTTTTCTATTTCTTCCACAGACATACCCGTGGTACTCACGATAGTGTCCATGGGTATATGAAGTGAAAGTAAATTCTTAGCTATTTCTGCACGACTCTCCGCACGACCTTCTTCGCGGCCTTCCGCACAACCCTCCGCACGACCTTCCGCACGACCTTCTACGCGGCCATCTTCGCGACCATCATCGCGACCATCATCGTAGCCAGTCATGATGACACTGCGTTGATAACGCAAGTTCTCCATATGGCGCACATAGTCGGCACGTTCCTCCTTTGACAGTCTGTCCATCATCAAGCATTGACGTGCGTCTGACAGACCTGGAGCCTTAACCCCATCCTTTATGTCGCCGGTCTTCAGGAAGGCCATCCACTCGTCTAAGTTATTGACAGCCAACTTGTCGAAGTTGTCAACACAGAGCAGATAATACTCAGGGAAGATGTCACCAGCCTCACGGGAAGTCTTTTCCCCTTTCTCTATACAATCGCCAAAGAACAGCTCACTCTGACGGTTGGAAAGCTTCAGCACATCGTATGGCTCATGCAGTCCCTGGAACACAGTCTTGCCATGATAGACATAGTCCTTGGCTTGGCCGAGCGTGAAATATACAATATTGATGGAATAAACCTTTCTCACCCGGTCGTAGTCATCACCCAAATCGATATGGTCAGTTATCACCTTTGACACACCATAGAGGATGCGATGGAAATAGTTCAGTTCGCGGGTGTTCTGTATCTCGAATATCGCCAACTCGCCTTTCTCGTTCTCAGCAAGAATATCCACACGGTTAAACTTGTCGTTCTCACTATATTGATTGGACTCGCTGTCCAAAAAGCGCTTGATTGTGAACTTCTCGTTCAAGAGCGAATACATCAATCCCTCCAGCACAGCATAGTTGGCCTTATTGCGAAGCAGACGCTTCATAGCCCAGTCAAAACGTATGTAATCAGACATCGATGGGTATCCTTTCGTTAATTAAAATCCTTTCAAATGCAAATCTACACTTTTTCTCCGACATTGCAAAGTGAAACATAGAGCTAATGCCACCATGCGTCAATATCGGCCTCTGCCTCCACTCTACGTTCCGTCCAGTCGGGCAACTGCGGGAAGAAGTCGTAGCCGGTGATGCGCTCCACCTCATCTATGGAGTTGACATAGTCGCCCTTGGGACGGTTGCCCGATTGGTTTCGATAGATGAAGCCAATGGCCACCGTGTCGCTTCCAGCGCGGAGCACTACTTTGAAGAAGGCCTCCGGCACCACCACTTTATTGCGGCCTATGGTCTTGTGACGTGACTTGCCAAAAAGCACTGGGCCACACACGATGTACAAATCGCCATAACGCTCGGCCCAAGTGCGGCACTGCTGTTCCATCTCGTTCCAATCGCCAGCGTTAAGCCCATGCACCTGAGGACAGACATTGGTGAAGAGAAACGACTCTTGCTGTGCTGTCTTGCTCCACCGACAGTCGCCCGACGGGCACATGTGGCCACGGTCGTAGCCTGAAGAGGTGTAGTCGGCATTGGTAGCACGTGGTTCAGCCACTTCCTCATCCTCTCTGAACGAAACACCCTTGCGCTTGTAGGGGCCGTCAATGTGGTCGGCCGTAAGGTGCCACGCCACCCAGTTGGGCTGTCGTGTGGTTTTGTTGTAGGACACGGTATAGCCCTCACGCTGCAGTATCTGTTCGCCGCTATCATGTCTGAACGCCGGAAGTTCCAGATTGCGAATCTCTCTGCTGTTGGCGTTTGTTGTCTCAGCAACTTCCAAAGCATTCGAGAAATCCGTGTTCTCTGCATCGTCAGTAAGTGTGGTCTCTGTTTGGTCAAGGCCCTCTTGTGCCTCCACACTTTCGTTTGCCCACGCTTTCTGTCCACCCTGTAATCCGCACGCCACAAGCATTGACACGACAACGACCCCACACATGCTCAAAATTATTTTCTTCTTCATCTTTGTCTTGTTTTAAGAAGGCAATACAAACGAGCGACAGGAACCTTCCCCACAACTAGCCCGAATGTAACTTACCACATG
>CAVHDN010000003.1:0-23627 GCA_963634315.1 Flexilinea sp.
AGTGGTGGCCTACATAAGCCGCTTCTGCACTCTGAAGACAGGCGACCTGCTCTACACCGGTGCACCGTCGGCAGGAATAAAGGTGAACATTGGCGACTGCATGGAGGGCTATGTGGAAAATAGAAAGGTGTTGGAATTTAACTGCAAATGAATGACATGAGAAAGCTGCTTCTGCTTGTTGGCGCGTTGTCGGGGCTGTTTGGCCACGCCAGTGCGCAAGACTTTTTCAACCTTACCGCCGAACAGGTCAGTATAGACGGCAGTTTGCCCTACTTTACCCACTCCTTTGACCTTGGCAAGAACTATTCAGATTCTGTTTACCAAGTAGAGATAGAATACCCCGAGTTCATCGACATGACCTCTGCCGATGTGCTCCGCTACCATAGCGTGACGAGCGACAGTCTGCCGTCAATGCCTGTTATATATAATAATGTAGGCGTGGTGCGCAAACAAGGACAGTTGGATGTGAGCTTTGTGCCTCTTGTGTTTCGCGACGGACGCTACCAAAAGCTCGTGAGTTTCAAGCTCGCAGTGAAAAGCCATCCCGCAGTGCGGCGCATGGCGGCCAAGGGGAAGTCGGCTGCGGCTTCGCGCTATGCCGACCACTCGGTGCTGCGCAGTGGCACGTGGGCCAAGATAAGCGTCTCGGCCAGTGGCGTACACCAATTGACCGATGAACTGATACGCAAAGCCGGTTTCTCCGATCCTTCCAAGGTGAAGCTCTACGGCTATGGCGGAGCCTTGCAGCCAGAGACTCTGTCGGGCGACTACCTCGCAGAGACCGACGACCTTTGCGAAGTGCCCACCTGCACCGTTGGCGGCAAACGATTGTTCTATGCACAAGGTCCCATAACATGGACCTCTGCCGGCAAACGCGTGCGCAACCCCTACTCCAACTATGGTTACTACTTCCTTACGGAGAGTGCCGACACACTGGCCACCATCGGCGAAGAGGCCTTTCTCGCAAGTTGCTATCCGTCAGGCGACGACAGCAACACGCTCTATGAGGTGGATGACTACGCGTGGTATCACGGAGGGCGCAACCTGTACGACTCCAGAGTGATTGGCAGTAGCACGGCAACCACCTACAAGATAAAGGCGGCTGGCCCTTCGGCCAAAGGAAGTCTCACGGTGGTGCTCACTTCCGATGCGGCATCGAAAGCGCAGGTGAGCATAAACGACAGTGTGCTGGGCATCATCAGTGTGCCTCAGCCCGACGAGAACGAGAAATACGAGGCTTCATCGGCATCGAAGACTTTTTCCCTTAACAACATATCGGCCGAAAACACGGTGAAAATAATACAGACAAGCGGTGGGACAATGCGTTTGGACTATATCATCCTGCACTCGGCAGAAGCCAAGGCCGCACCCGACTTGACGGCAGATGCCTTTCCTGTGCCCGAATATGTCTATCGCATAACCAACCAAGACCACCATGCCGACTCTGCAGTCAACGCCGTGATACTCATACCCACCACACAAAAACTTCGCAAACAAGCCGAGAGGTTGAAGGAGATATACGAGAAGAGCGACGGGATGACCGCCCGCATAGTGCCGGCCGATGAGCTTTTCAACGAGTTTTCCAGTGGTACGCCCGACGCGACTGCCTATCGCCGCTACATGAAGATGCTCTACGACAGGGCAGAGACCGACGAAGACATGCCACGCTACCTCGTGCTCTTTGGCGATGGAGCATGGGACAACCGCATGCTCTCGTCGGCATGGCAGGGCAACTCACCCGACGACTTCCTGCTGTGCTATGAGAGCGAGAACTCGTTCAGCGAGGTCTATTGCTACGTGTCTGACGACTTCTTCTGCATGCTCGACGACAACGAGGCCATACAGAGCGGCACCGACGACCGGCGTGGTGTTACGGGCAAACCCGACGTGGCGGTAGGACGCATGCCTGTGCGCTCCGAGGATGAGGCCAACGCCTTGCTCGACAAGATAGAGGAATACAGAAAGAACGCCAACGCCGGAGCATGGCAGAACACCATCGTGTTCATGGGCGACGACGGCAACAGCAACACCCACATGGAGGCGGCCGACAACGTGGCGAAGATGGTGGAGAAGGAACATCCCACATTTGACGTAAGACGCATAATGTGGGACTCCTACAAGCGCGAGACAACATCGACGGGCGAGCGATACCCCGAGGTGGCAAAGTTGGTGAAGCAATATATGGCCGACGGTGCGCTCATAATGAACTACAGCGGTCACGGCTCCGCCCTGCAACTGTCGCACGAGGCTGTGTTGATGCTCGAAGACTTCAATTCCACGGAGTCGAAGCACCTGCCATTGTGGATTACCGCCTCATGCGACGTAATGCCTTTCGACGGGCAGTCGGTCAATATCGGCGAGACAGCCTTGTTCAACGCCAATGGCGGAGCGGTGGCTTTCTACGGCACCACACGCACCGTCTATACCAACTACAACCTGAGCATGAACCAACAGTTCACCCATTATGTGCTGAGCACCGATGCCAACGGCAAACCTGTGTCGGTAGGTGAGGCGGCACGCCTGGCCAAGACTGCGCTTGTGGAGAGCGGTTCCGACAATACGCCCAACAAACTACAATACTCCTTGTTGGGCGACCCCGCACTTGTGTTGGCCTACCCCACTCCAAAAATTGTCATCGACAGCATCAACGACGTGGCTGTGGGCGAAGGCGATGTGGTGACGCTAAAGGCAGGAAGCGTGGCTATGGTAAAGGGTCGTGTGGTTGGCGACAGTATCGTGGAGAGCAGTTTCAACGGCAAACTCACCTCCGTGGCCTACGACGCTCTGCAACAGTTTGTTGGCCGCATGAACAACACCGGTTCTGACGGTACAAAGAAAGCCTTTGTCTATAACAACCGCACCAATGTGATATACCGAGGCAACGACAGCATACGCAACGGACGTTTCGAACTGTCGTTTGCTGTGCCAAAGGACATTACATACAGTGACGGACACGGACAGCTCATAGTGTTCGGGACCAACAATGACGGTTCTGAAACGGTGAGCGGTTCCACCGAGTCGCTTGTGTTCAACGGTTCTGCCGTGCAGAAGAACGACTCCCTTGGCCCATCCATCTACTGCTACCTCAACTCCACCGCATTTGTCAACGGCGGCACGGTAAACGCCACGCCCTATTTCATGGCGGAGATAAGCGACGAGGACGGCATAAACGCCGCTGGCAGTGGCGTGGGGCACGACCTTAAGCTGGTGATTGACGGCGACGCGAGCAAGACCTACGTGCTAAACGACTATTTCACCTTCGACTTCGGAAGCTATAAGAAAGGCAGCGTGGGCTACAGCATCCCTACTCTGGACGAGGGCACCCACACACTACAGTTCCGCGCATGGGACATACTGAACAACTCCTCTGTGGCCGAACTTACGTTTAATGTGGCCAAAGGAGTGTCGCCAGCACTGCTCGATGTGGAGTGTACGGCCAACCCCGCCACCACATCCACCTCATTCCGCATAGCCCACGACCGTGTGGGGAGCGCGGTAGGCATTACCATCGACGTGTTTGACATGTCGGGCCGTCGCTTGTGGACCCACAGCGAGAGCGTCACGCCCTCTGCCAGTGCGTTTACGGTGGATTGGGACTTGAGCACAACCATGGGCGGACGTGTAGGCACAGGAGTCTATCTTTACAGGGCACGCATAGACAGTGAGGGAGCAAGTCTCTTGTCGGGCACGAAGAAATTAATAGTGTTAAGCAATAAATAAACAGCGTGATGCGTTTAATGCTTAGTGCAACGTCACTTCACGCAACACCAAACCAAACAAAATTGATGAAACATCTGCGCATATACATTTTTATTGCGATAATGCTTGCCTTGCCGGCCTATGCGACCGCACAGGACAAGCAGAGTGACTTCAACGCCGTTGAGTATGCGGTGATCTCACAGACCATAGCTCCCGATGCCCGTGCCGCCGGTATGGGTGATGTGGGTGCTGCAACCGACCCGGACGTCAACTCGCAGTACTGGAACCTTGCCAAGTATCCGTTCTGCATCAGCCGTGCGGGCGTTGCGCTCAACTACACCCCATGGCTCCGCCAACTCGTCAACGACATCGACCTCGCCTATGTGGCCGGCTATTACCGCGTGGGCGACTATGGAGCGTTCTCCGGTTCGCTGCGCTACTTCTCGCTTGGCGAAGTACAGACATCCATGGACGGCTCCGACAACATGACGGTGAAGCCTTACGAGATGGCGCTCGACGTGGGTTACTCGCGCATGCTTAGCGAGCACTTCTCATTGGGTGTGGCTTTGCGATGGATATACTCCGACCTGCGCTACGACTACTCCGAGGACGCTTCGCCCGCTTCGGCCTTTGCCGCCGACGTGGCCATGTACTACAACAACTATCTGAACATAGGCAGCCGCGAGTGTCAGCTCGGACTCGGACTGAACATAAGCAATGTGGGCAGCAAGATATCCTACTTCGGCGACGACCGTAGTCAGTTTCTGCCAGCCAACCTGCGCATTGGCGCTTCGCTCATGGTGCCCATCGACGAGTACAACCGTTTCTCGATAGCCGCCGACGCCAACAAGTATCTTGTGCCTACAGTACCGAAGCAGGAGGAAGGCGAGGATGCGTCGGACTACCACGACAGAGTGACGCGCGAATATAGTGACATGAGTTCCATCTCTGCCATCTTCAAGAGTTTCAGCGACGCTCCGCGAGGCTTCAAGGAGGAGCTTGAGGAGATACAATGGAGCGTAGGTGCTGAGTATGTCTATCACGACCAGTTCTCCATACGAGCCGGTTACCACCATGAGAGTGAGACCAAGGGCAACCGAAAGTACTTCACTGTGGGCGGAGGTTTCCGCATGAACGTATTCTCGCTCGACGTGGGCTATGTCATCTCCACTGCCCAGAGCAATCCTCTCGACCAGACGCTACGCTTCACGCTGGCTTTCGACATGGACGGCATAAAGGACCTGTTCCGCAAGTAGGGCCAATCCAAGGGCTTTGCGGCTCGTGCCGCACAACATGTTAAGACTACGAAATGAAATCAAAGGATTTTATACGCAAGATGTGCAGCCGCTATCTGTGGGTCAACCTCGCAGCCATGGCGGCTGTGGTCGTTTTGCTGTGCTTGGGCGTAAAGTTTGGGCTCGATGCCTATACCCATCACAACGAGAGCATACCCGTACCAAACCTGCGCGGCATGGATTTCGACAAGGCGAAAGCCTTGGTGGAGCAGAACGGACTCATCATCGTTGTGAGCGACTCGGGCTACAACAAGACCATGCCTGGCGGTTGCGTGCTGGCGCAGACTCCAGGCTATGGTTCATCGGTGAAGTCGGGCCGCGCCATTTACGTCACGGTCAACTCCCCGAGTTCGCCCACGCTGGCCATACCCGACATCATAGACAACAGTAGCGTGCGTGAGGCCACGGCCAAGTTGCGCGCCATGGGTTTCGTACTGCTTGAGCCGCGCATAGTGGAGGGCGAGAAGGACTGGGTGTATGGCTTGGAATGCCACGGCCGACGACTGAGCACGGGCGACCTTGTGCCGGTGGAGTCGCCGTTGAGGTTGCTTGTGGGCAACGGCAAGTATGACGAAGGCGATGTGAACATTGACTACATGGAATCAAGCGGCGACGAGAGTGCAGGCAGCGCGGACGAGTTTGAGGAGGTGACGATGCCTGAAGAATACGACACTCACCATTCAACTGAGAGCCAGCACCACAATGCTGCGGAGTGACATTTAAAACCCACACACGACCACACACGTTAACTATGAACATTAGAGTAGGATTTGGATTCGACGTACACCGCCTTGTGGAAGGGCGCGACCTTTGGATGGGTGGCATAAAGATAGACTACTGTAAGGGACTGCTAGGTCACAGCGATGCCGATGTGCTCATACACGCCATCTGCGACGCCATGCTTGGAGCGGCCAACATGCGCGACATAGGCTATCATTTCCCCGACACGGCCGAAAGCACCTTGGGCATAGACAGCAAGGTGTTGCTAAAGCGCACGGCCGAACTCATAGCCACAAAGGGCTACACTTTAGGCAACATAGACGCTACCATTTGTGCTGAGCGGCCTAAGATGAACCCACACATACCAGCCATGCAGGAGTGTCTTGCACGTGTGCTCGACACCGACCCCGACAATATTTCCATCAAGGCCACAACGACCGAAAAGCTTGGCTTCACGGGACGCGAGGAGGGCATAAGCGCCTACGCCACCGTACTTATACAGAAATAGGAATTCGCCCTAAAGGCATGTTCTAAAAACAACCTTTGCTGAATTTATAGAACGGGCCTTTAGGGGCATGATTTCTAAAGCTACTCTTTAGACGTGCTAAAGATATGCTTTAGACACGCTAAAGCTATGCTTTACGACATGAGGAAGGTATGTTTAGGTGTGGAGAACGACACCGGAACCATCCGTAAAGAACACCCGTCGCAATTGCGACAAACAGAAGTAATGCAAGGAGACATATAAATAATAGCGCTGAAATGTTGCGGAAAAGCGATAAAAGTATTACTTTTGCCATGTTTTTAAAACAAATACGGATAAAAAGATAATGTTATGAAAGATATTGATTGGGCAAAATTGTCTTTCGGATATATGCCGACAGACTACAACGTGCGTTGTTATTATCGTGACGGCAAATGGGGCGAGGTGGAAATATGCTCCGGTGAATACATCAACATGCACATGGCTGCCACATGTCTCCACTATGGCCAAGAGGCTTTTGAGGGCTTGAAGGCCTACCGTTGTCCTGACGGCAAGGTGCGCGTGTTCCGCATGGAGGAGAACGCAGCCCGTCTGCAGAGCACCTGCCGCGGCATACTCATGCCCGAGGTTCCCACGGAGTTGTTCACCGGAATGGTGAAGAAGGTGGTGCAACTGAACCAAGAATACATACCGACCTACGAAAGCGGAGCCACGCTATACATACGTCCGTTGCTCATCGGCATGTCGGCACAGGTGGGCGTACACGCAGCAACAGAATATCTTTTCCTCATCTTCGTCACCCCAGTAGGACCCTACTTCAAGGGTGGCTTCTCCACCAATCCTTACGTCATAGTGCGCGACTACGACCGCTCGGCTCCATTGGGCACTGGCAAGTATAAGGTGGGCGGCAACTACGCTGCATCGCTCAAGGCCAACTCCATAGCCCACGAAAAGGGTTATGCCTGCGAGTTCTACCTCGATGCGAAGGAGAAGAAATACATGGACGAGTGTGGTGCGGCTAACTTCTTTGGCATAAAGAACAACACCTACGTCACTCCCAAATCCACGAGTATTCTGCCTAGCATCACAAACAAGAGCCTCATGCAGTTGGCAGAGGACTACGGCATGACCGTTGAGCGCCGTCACATTCCTGAAGAGGAACTTGAGACGTTTGAGGAGGCAGGTGCTTGCGGTACTGCAGCTGTAATATCGCCCATATCCTACATCGACGACCTTGACACTGGTAAACGCTACACGTTCAGCAAGGACGGCAAGCCGGGACCTGTGTCAACCAAGCTCTACAACCACCTGCGCGGCATACAGTATGGCACCGAGGAGGACAAGCACGGTTGGACAACGGTGGTCATAGACTAACTCTGCGAGACCTTTTATAAGTACGCATCCTACAAACAAACCGTAAGTTATGATTTCAAACTCACAAATAAGGAATTGCGCGCTGAGATCGCTTGAAGGCAAATGGGGAGCTTCGGCTGTCTTGATGCTTGTGGCAGGAGTAATAGGTGGCAGTTTCGGCACTATTTCAACCAGCATATTGTTAATACCGGTATTATTGTTGCTTCCTATGGATTGGGGCGTTACCGTGGGTTTCCTTGAAGTGGCGCGTGGCGGCAAACCCGACTTGGGCTGGCTTATCAAAGGCTACAACCGCTTTGCCGAAATATTCCTGACTATGTTGCTCAAATGCATCTACATATATTTGTGGACGTTGCTGCTCATTGTGCCGGGAATAATAAAAGCCTACTCCTATGCTCTCACAGAGTACATACTGCTCGATGACCCCGACTGCAAGTATGATGAGGCAATCGAAAAGAGCATGAAGATGATGGATGGCCACAAGATGCAGATGTTCCTGCTCGACCTTAGCTTCATAGGATGGGGCATACTCTGCCTATTGACTCTCGGTATAGGCTTCCTGTTCCTTAAGCCCTATATGAACACGGCCCACGCCCATTTCTACGAGGAGCTAAAGGCAGACATGAGTTACGACACTGCAAGGTTTGAAAAAATATAAGACAAGACATTAAGACAACAAGAAAACAAGGGGCACGGCCAACTCTAAGCATAGGGCATTTGGCCGTGCCTCTTGTCGTTTTTACATCAACAACATATCCCGATGAGCAAAGGAAAGCTTCAGAAGTTCGCCGAACTGGAGACGTTCGGCAATGTGTTCCAATATCCTTATTCAGTAATGGAGCAGGTGCCGTTCGCCATGCGCGGACGGTGGCGCGCCGACTATTTCCACAACGACAACCCCATTGTGCTTGAGCTGGGTTGCGGCAAAGGCGAATATACCGTGGGCCTTGCAAGGCTTTTCCCTGACGTCAACTTCATTGGCGTTGACATCAAGGGAGCGAGAATGCACAAGGGTGCAAAGGAAGCATGGGAAGGCGGAATGAAGAACGTGGCTTTCCTGCGCACCAACATAGAGATTATAGACCGCTTCTTTGCAGCCGACGAGGTGCAGGAGATTTGGCTGACGTTCAGCGACCCGCAGATGAAGAACCCAAGGAAGCGGCTCTCCAGCACTTACTTCATGGAGCGCTACCGCCACTTCCTTGCCGATGGAGGCATAGTACACCTCAAGACCGACTCCAACTTCCTCTTCACCTACACCACATACATGGTTGAGGCAAACAAACTGCCCCTGCTTTTCCTCACCGAAGATCTATACCACACGCAGGGCATAGACCCCGACACGCAAACCATACTCTCCATACAGACCTACTACGAGGCACAATGGATTGGCCGCGGACTAAACATTCGCTACATGAAGTTCCGTCTGCCACAAGCCGGAGCATTGGTGGAGCCAGAGGTTGACATCCCGCTCGATGACTACCGAAGCTACAGGCGCACAAAGCGCAGTGGACTTTACGTGAGCCGCTGATGGGTAAATCGTTGGAGTTTATTTGTGCTCCACGTTCACTATTTTAGTAGGTTTAAGTTCCTTGTTGCGACGATTGGTCACCGTCACCACAGCCTGCGCAAGGTTTATGAAAGCTTGACCAGTGGCAGTGTCCACGTTGCAGGCTGCAGGCAGTCCGTCGTCGCCACTCTCACAGATGCTCTGCACGAGTGGTATCTGCGCCAACAGCGGTGTGCCCATCTCCTTGGCCAAGGCCTTGCAGCCCTCCTTGCCGAATATGTAGTACTTGTTTTCGGGAAGCTCAGCAGGCGTAAACCACGCCATATTCTCCACCAGTCCGAGTATTGGCACGTTCACCTTGTCGTTGCGATACATGTCAATGCCCTTGCGCGCATCGGCCAACGCCACGTTTTGCGGAGTGCTCACTATCACCGCACCCGTTATGGCGAGCGTCTGCAGCAACGTGAGGTGTATGTCGCTCGTACCGGGGGGCGTGTCGAGTATGAAGTAGTCAAGCTCTCCCCAGTCGGCATCGGCTATCAGTTGCTTCAACGCATTGGAGGCCATGCCGCCACGCCATAGCGTTGCAGTGTCGGAATTGACAAAGAAGCCAATGCTAAGCAACTTCACACCATACTTCTCTATAGGCTCTATGAGTTGTCGTCCGTCCTTCTCCACAGCGTAAGGCCGCGCATCCTCCACTTTAAACATCTTTGGTATGGACGGACCGAAGATGTCAGCGTCGAGCAGTCCCACCTTATAGCCCAGCTTGGCCAAAGCTATGGCAAGATTTGCCGACACGGTGCTCTTGCCCACTCCACCCTTGCCGGAGCTTACGGCGATGATGTTCTTCACCTGTGGCAACATCTTGCCCACCTCAGGGCGCGGCTTCGACTTGAACTCTGTGGTTATGGTCACTACAACGTCCTTGTTTATGCGATAGTGGATGGCAGCCTCAGCCGCCTTTACCGTTGATTTGAGGAACGGGTCGGTGTCTCTTGGAAATATCAACGAGAACGACACCGTCATGCCATCAATGCGTATGTTGTCGGCCACCATGTCGCTCTCCACGAGGTTCTTCTTTGTTCCGGCATAGGTCACAGTGGCCAACGCGTCAAGAATGAGTTTAGGGTATAGTGTCATATTTGTTTGTTGTTATATGCGTCCTATTTACAAAAGCTGTGCCAACGAGAGACAAGAGTGCTACATCATCTCGCACTTCTCGTTGTTGTCCTTGGCCACTTTCTCGCCATCCTTGAGTATTTTAGCGTCGTAGCCAATCTTCTTGAAGCCCTTCTGAAGCTTTTCGGGTGTGGTCTTGTCAGCGTCGTAGGTTATCTCCACCCTTTGTTCCGTCACGTTTGTCACGATGTTCTTCACCCCCTTCTCAAAGCGAATGTTCTTCTTTATCTTCTCCTCACAGTTGGAACAGTGCATCTGAGGGGTTGTGGTGAACACAATGGTCTTGATGTCCTTGGCCGTCAGCGAGACTGCGCCAAGCAATATTGCCGACAAGAAAAGTATCTTCTTCATGCTCTTATTGTATGTTTGTTGTAGTCCATTCAGTATTTCTCCACGACACAACCCAGACTTAGAGTTTCACCCTTACACCAGCGTAGAGCATTCTGCCGTGCACCGGTCCCCACACCAGCGTTGGCTCAAAGGCCGTGCCCCACGGGTCTGAGGCTCCTATGATGGGATTCTTCTGCGTGAAGTTGGTGAGGTTCTCGCCTCCCACATACACAGAGAAGTGACGGAACTCACGCGTTATCTGTGCGCTCAATTGTTCGTAAGCCTTGAAGCGACTGTCCCACGAAGACGTGCCGTCGGGCATGGTGTAAGGAGTAGGCATCCGGCCACCGCCATTCAACTGCAGCGTAACATCAAACTGCCACTTCTCCAATTGTGTCTTATATGATGCGGTGAGCAACCCCTTATACTTACTCGTCAGCGGTTTCTCCTTCAACAGCCCTCCTATGGTAGTCTTGACGTCGTTTATGCGGTAGGCCGCAGTAAGCGTGAAGCCCTCAAACAACGGATAGGTAGCGTCCACCTGCACCGTGTGCGAATAGGACTTTCCGTCAAGATTGTCTATCGTTATGGCCGTTGGGTCGCTGTCGTAGTCGGTCACGGATTGGTTCGTGAACGTTGTGTAGTAGTATTCAGCGTTTACCTTCAACGTCTTCTCGCCCACCGGTACAAGCAGAGCCACGCTCGTCCCATAGTTCCACGCCTCCTCCTGTTTCAAGTTGCCGATGTTCAGCGTACGTCCACTGGCCAATATGAAGTTGTTCTCGGCTATAGCATGCACCGTGCGGTAGCCTTTGCCTGCAGAGAGGCGCAAGCTGAACAAGCTCGATGGCGCATATTTCAGATGGAAGCGCGGTGTCCAGAATGTGCCGTGCAGGTTGCTGTGGTCTATGCGCAGCCCAGCCATGGCAGTCAACTTGTGGTCAAGGTTAAGTGTATATTGCGCATAAGCCCCGGGCACAGTCTCTTTCTCATTGCCAATGTTGGGCAAGGGTGTCAGCGATGCATCTGCCGTTGAATAGCGGAGCGTCTGTCCGAGATAGTCATGGTTCAAGCTTAACCCAGCCGAGAGGTTGTTGTGCTCGTCGAAGTTGGTCTCAAACACAAGTGAGGTGTAGAGGTTCTTCTCATTTACGCGGTAGTCCTTGTGTCCGAAGCCTGCAGTCAGCTCCTGCATGGAAGCCGAAGTGAACAGCGCTATGTTGCTGCCGTAGTCGTGGTCGAGTATGAACGCATGTTTCATGTAGGCCTCATAGCGGTCGGTCTCTATGTCTATAGTATAGCGTCCGTTAGGGTTGTTGATGTTGCCGTCCATGTCCATCTGTCCACCTTGCCTCTTCTCGTGCAGAATACTTGCCCCACCGTGAAATATGTAGTGCTCCCCCATCCACAGCCAGCGGTTCATTATGTTGTACTGCCTGGCCTTTGGCTTATCGTAGAAGCCGTCGTTGTTCTCGTCATGCTCCTCAAACGTGTTCTCGAAGTGCCCCATCAGCACAGTACTTAACTTGCCGTTGAGTTTGATGTTGCCATCTATGTTGGCCTCGAAGCGCGTCTTGGTATCGCCGAAGAGGTTCACATGTATTTCCTCGGGATCTTCTGGCTTCACATACTCAATGTTTATCTGTCCCGTTATGCCCTCGTAGCCATTCTTCACAGAAGCGTTGCCTTTCGACACCTGTATGCTTTTCATCCACGTGCCCGGCACGTAACCCAACGCATAGGGCATGGCCACACCACGGAAGTTGGGCATATTTTCCGTGAGCATCTGAACGTAGGTGCCTGAAAGCCCTAACAGTTTTATCTGCTTTGCGCCAGTGGCGGCATCGCTATAGCTCACATCCACCGACGGGTTTGTCACGAAACTCTCACCAAGGTTGCAGCACGCCGCACGGAACATCTCCTTCTGACCTATGCTCACACCGTTCACTGCACCGCCCATGCGTCTTGTGCCGTTGCGTCCCGTCACCGTTATACCTTTTATATTATGTGTTTCCTTCTCCATTGTGGCGACTGTGTCGCTCGCTGCCGCCATATTGTCCTGCGCCTGTGCCGTGATGCATAGCGCAGCAAAGGCACCAAGTGCCATCATCCTGTTGTTTTTCATTCTATTGAACTTTGTTCTTATCTTTTTTTGCGTTTGCAATGTTTTCTACTTTGCGCCTGCAAAGTTACGTTCGGCCATCTGCAACTTGGTTGCAAACATGCCGATATAGGCGCTGTATGCGTATCAATGACGCACGCAGTGCCTTTGGATAAGAATCAAAGTCGTAGGATGTGGTTGAGACTCAATATGGAGCGTGAAGGACTTCCCCTATCTTTGTCCATGGTGTGGTTTGTGCATTGCAGCAGAGCAACTTCCCAATCAGAAAGCGACCTTGTGCCGAAATGGAAAGGTATTGCGAAGGAAGGGCAATAAAAGTTGGTGGAGGCTGGCTGCGTGTTGTTGGACGGGGCCAACTTCAGCACAGTCACTGTCAGGCAACTTGTCTGCTCCATGCAACCGCACTCGCCTGTATCAGCTTCCGTGCAACCTTGGCAACAGTCGTCGCCGTCCTCGCTGTCAAAGACCGACACCATGGCAATGGACGACAATCCCGAGTGACTGCAATTGACAAAAGCCACCCCTGCGCTCAACATGATGATGACTGTTGAGAGTACCATTGATATGAGTATGTCGCAGGTTCGCTTCATTTCATTCCTTTACCGATGCCAACATGCCAAACATCAACCGATTATTTCAGTCCGGCCTTCAGTCCACGTATCACTGCGCTCGTGAAGCCGGCATGTTCCATCTCGTTAAGTCCCTTTATGGTTATGCCTCCAGCGGTGGTCACCTTGTCTATCTCCGCCTCGGGGTGATTGCCATTGGCTTGCAGCAAAGCCACAGCACCCTTGACGGTCTGCAACACTATTTTCTTGGCCATGTCAGCCCTAAAGCCTATTTCAACACCACCTTCCGTAGCGGCGCGAACATATCGCATGGCGTAGGCTATGCCACACGATGCAATGGTTGTTCCGGCAGGCAGCAGCTTTTCTTCCACCACGATAGCCTCGCCGTTCTCGCTGAATATGTCGCCCACTATACGCAGTGTGGCATCGGTGGCGTTGACTGGGGCAATGAAAGTCATGCTGCTCATCACCTCAATGGCGGTGTTGGGTATCACCAACAGCGACTGCGGCCGCTGTCCGTCGGCCTTCTCCATCCATGTGTTGATGTCTTTGCCGCTCACGCCTGCCGCAACCACCACGAGTATCTGTCGTTCATAGTCCATCACGGGCTTGATTTCAGCCAATACTTCGGGCACTATCCAAGGCTTCACCACCACAAACACCACATCGGCCTGTTCGGCGGCCACACAATTGTCGCTGGTAAGACTCACCCCCGTGTCGGCAAAACTGTCGAGGGTTGACTGCGACGGTGCACTCACTGTTATGTCGGAGCTGGCGAACATCTCGCCTTTGAGGAAGCCGCGCACCATGGCTCCTCCCATGGCTCCGGCTCCTATCACTGCAATCTTCATTGTCTTTGTATTGTTATTATTGTCGCTTGTCAAAGGGCGAGCTTCAGTTTCTCGATGAACTCATCGGCCATTTCGCGAGTGAAGCACAACGGCGGCAACAGTCGCAAGGTGTTTGTGCCAGAGCACCCCGTGAAGCAGTGTTGCTCATAGACAAGCCGCTCACGTATGGGCTTGTGCGGAGTGTCCAGTTCGATGCCTATCATCAAGCCGCGGCCTCTCACGTCGGTTATGTGTGGGTTCTGCGCCTGCAGTTCCTTTAGCTTACCCATCAAGTATTGGCCAGTCTCATTCGCATTGTCAACGAGCTTCTCCTCCTCTAACACGTCAAGCACAGCCAGAGCTGCAGTAGAGGCCAGATGGTTGCCGCCAAAGGTAGTGCCGAGTTGTCCGTATATTGGTGTGAAGTCGGGTGAGATGAGCACCGCCCCCATAGGGAAGCCATTGCCTATGCCCTTCGCCACAGAAATCAGGTCGGGACGTATGCCGAGCCATTGGTGAGCGAAGAACTTGCCGCTGCGGCCATAGCCACATTGTATCTCGTCGCAGATGAGCACCGTGCCGTACTTCTTGCAAGCGGCCTCCAGGCCCTTGGCAAACTCAGGCGTCACCATCCTTATGCCGCCCACGCCTTGTATGCACTCAATGATGCAAGCACACACATCGCCCTTGGCCAGTTCCGTTTCCCAAGCCTCAAGGTCGTTGAGAGGCAGGTAGGTCACATGCCCGTTATTGTTTATGGGTGCAATGATTTTAGGGTTGTCTGTAGCCTCAACAGCCAACGACGTGCGTCCGTGAAAAGCCTTTTGCGCCGACAGCACCCGTGTGCGGCCAGTCTTAAACGAAGCCAGTTTCAAGCAGTTCTCATTGGCTTCAGCACCGCTGTTGATGAGAAACAGCTGGTAGTCGTCGTAGCCGCAAGCCCTTCCGAGCCTTTCAGCCAGTTGCCTTTGCAGTCCGTTCACCACCGAGTTGCTGTAGAACCCGAGGTTGTTCATCTGGCACGTCATCATGTCGATGTAGTGCGGGTGGCAGTGGCCTATGCTTATCACTGCATGGCCCCCATACAGGTCGAGGTATTCTTGTCCGTCTTTGTCCCAAACGTGGCACCCCTTGCCCTTTACTATTTCTATGTCAAATAGTGGATATACGTTGAATAGTTCCATAATTGTTCTTTACGGTGGGGATTTATAGGACCCACCTTGATTTAGAAAGCACTTGGTTTCAGTCTCAATCCTGTGGTCTCGTCGAGTCCGAACATAAGGTTCATGTTCTGCACGGCCTGCCCCACGGCCCCCTTGAGGAGGTTGTCGATGGTGGAGGTTATGAGCAGCTTGTCGCCATATTTATCGCAGTGCACGAGACACTTGTTGGTGTTGACCACCTGCTTCAGGTCGATGGCTTTATCAACATAGTGGGTAAACGCCGCGTCCTTGTAAAAGGCCTTGTAGCCCTCCACGATTTCCTCTAAGGGTTTGTCGGTGCGCACTACCTCCGTAGCGAAGATGCCTCGCGCAAAGTCGCCACGATAAGGGATGAAGTCAATCTCTGCCTCAAACTGTCCCTGTGTCTGTCGCAGACTCTGCTTTATCTCCGGCACATGCTGATGGTTGAATGCCTTGTATATGCTCATGTTGCCACTGCGCCACGAGAAGTGCGTGGTAGCTGTTGGCTTCTGTCCCGCGCCCGTCGAACCGGTTATGGCGTTCACCGCAATGTCTTTGGTGAGCAGTCCCATCTTTGCCGCAGGCAACAATCCGAGTTGAATGCAGGTAGCAAAGCATCCGGGGTTGGCCACGTGTGCGGCCGTCCGTATGCTCTCCCTGTTTATCTCCGGCAGACCATAGACATAGTCGTTGCCTGGAGCCGCAAGGCGGAAATCCTGTGCGAGGTCTATTATCTTCACGCCTTCGGGCAGAGAGTGTTCCTTAAGGAAAGCCTCGCTCTTGCCGTGGCCGAAACAGAAGAACAGCACGTCGGCCTCTTCGAACGGCATCTCGGCAGTGAACCTCATGTCGGTGTCGCCGTAAAGGCCCTCATGCACATCAGCAAGCAGGTTGCCTGCGTTGCTCTCACTGCCTGCGAAAGCAATCTCAGCTTCGGGGTGGTTAAGAAGAAGGCGTATCAGTTCGCCTGCCGTATATCCCGCCCCTCCTAATATTCCTATTCGAATCATAGTTTCTTACCGCTTTTCGTCAGGATGTATGCCGTAATAAACGCGCAGAGGTGTGCTCAACACCTTTATGAAGCCCTTAGCCTCGTCAGACGTCCATCCATGCTGCATCTCTCCATACTCGCCAAGCTTCGACTTGAGCAGGTCGTCGTTGCTGTCAACGCCAACGGTCTCGAAGCCCAGCGGACGCAGTTTCAGTATGGCCGTGCCGTTCACATTGCGCTGCGACGAGGTGAGCATGGCCTCTATGTCGGGCATTACAGGCTCGAGATACTGGCTCTCGTGAAGGAACATGCCATACCAGTTGGCCACCTGGTCCTTCCAGTACTGCTGCCACTTGCTGAGTGTTGACTTTTCCAGCAACCGGTGTGCCTCGATGATGAGCTTTGGCGCGGCGGCCTCAAAGCCCACGCGTCCCTTGATGCCAATGATGGTGTCGCCCACATTGCAGTCGCGGCCTATGCCGTAGGCTGCACCTATCTCCTCTATGCGCTGTATGGCCTTCACCTTGTCGTCAAACTTCTCTCCGTCCACGGCCATTATCTCGCCTTTCTCAAAGGTTATCTTCAGCGTGCTTTCCTCCTGCCGGGTCACGTGCTTCAGGTAAGCCTCCTCGGGCAGTCCCTGCGACGGATCGAGCAGTTCGCCTCCGCAGATGCTTGTGCCCCAAATGCCCACGTTGTAGGAATACTTCAGTTTGGTGAAGTCGGCCGTGAAGCCATGGGCGTTGAGGAAGTCCACCTCCTCCTGCCTCGACAGAGCCTTGTCGCGTGTGAGGGTTATGATTTCCACTCCGGGAGCCATGACGAGGAAGGTCATGTCGAAGCGTATCTGGTCGTTGCCTGCGCCTGTAGAGCCGTGGGCTATGGCGTCGGCGCCTATTTCCTTGGCATAGCGTGCTATGGCTATGGCCTGAAAGATGCGCTCCGACGACACGGAGATGGGGTAACAGTTGTTGCGCATGACGTTGCCGAAAATCATGTACTTGAGCGACTTCTCATAGTACTCGTGCGTCACGTCGAGCGTCACATACTGTTTTGCGCCGAGCTTGTAGGCGTTCTCCTCGTTTGTCTTGAGCTGTTGGTCGCTGAAGCCTCCAGTGTTGGCGCATGCTGCATAAACCTCACAGCCGTCGTGCGCCAGCTTCATCACCGTGTAGGATGTGTCCAGGCCTCCCGAAAAGGCCACTACCACTTTCTTTGCCATATTTTTTTGTTTCCTTCCTTTTTTTAGTTCCGTGTTTATTGTTGTCTCGGGCCAGCATCTTTAGTAGGAGCAGTTCTCCGAACTGCGGCCCGAATACTGACGACATTACTCCGCCCTAATCACTCTCTCCGGCTACTCCCTAATCCTGTCGAGCACCTCTTGCGACAGTTCCACGGGCAACTTCTCGTTGGGGTGGTCCTTGGGGTCGTAGAGCATGCCGGTGCAGATGCAGTAGCGGCGCTCCGTGCGCTTGAGCACATCCACATTGATGCACCCCTCGCAGCCGCGCCAGAACGCCTCGTCGTCGGTGAGGTCGGCAAACACCACGGGGAGGTAGCCCAGGTGGGTGTTCATCTTCATCACAGCCGAGCCGCTTGTCAGACTGAATATCTTGGCCTCGGGCCAGCGTGTGCGGGCCAGCGTGAAGGTCAGGTCTTTTATCCTCTTGGCCACACCAAGATGTCTGAAGTGGGGCGACACTATAAGCCCGGAGGTGGTCACATACTGTTTGTTGCCCCAGGTCTCGATATAGCTGAAACCCACAAACTTGTCGCCGCAGAGGGCAATGACAGCCTTGCCCTCGTTCATTTTTGTTGCCACATACTCGTGCGTGCGTTTGGCTATGCCCGTGCCACGCACCTTGGCTGCTGCTGCCATTGTCTCAAGGATGGTGTCCACGTAGCATTCGTGCTGCGGTCCAGCCACCATAACTTTTATTTCTTCCATTTTTTCTCCTAATCCTTCTCACCTTGGTTTTTCTCAATGTCGGGCAGCACCTTCTCCAGCGAGCTCACCACATCGGCCTCGGTGGCCTCCTCCTTCACCACTATCATTATGGTATCGTCGCCGGCTATCGTTCCGAGTATATACGGGATGTTGCTCGCGTCTATGTTGTAGGCTATGCTGCTGGCGTAGCCCGGTCGGGTCTTTATCACTCCGATGTTTCCCGAGAACTTTATCGACAGGAAGCCCGGCACGCGCAGCATCTCCTTTATCTGCCCCGGCGTGCTCACTCTCTTGTACATCGTGACGTTGGGCAGCACATAGACGTAGTTGCCACCCATGCTCGCAGCCTTGGCCACCTTGAGTTGCTTCAGGTCGCGGCTCAGTGTGGCCTGGGTGAGCTGGTAACCCTCTTGGCGCAACACTGTGAGCAGCTCTTCCTGACTGCCTATCTCACGGCTTGACACAATCATCCTTATGGCTTCCAGCCTTTCTTTCTTCGCAAATCCTTTCATCAGTTGTATTTGTATGTTTATGCGTTGGAGTGGTGCAAAGGTAATGCAAAAGAGTGCAATAAAAGCTCGCTTTCACATTGCCGAGTGCAGCTTACCTTGTAGTAGGTGCAGATTTCCAAGATGCACCCCTAGCGACAAGGTCGCACTTCGGAGAAGCGCTCCTACTATTGTGCAAAGGTAGTTTTATTTATGCAGACATACAAGCCTTTTCGCATATATTTGCACATCATGCGAGAAAACATTGCTGTTATGTTACAATATCGCTTGCATAGCAGGCATGTATCCTACTGTTCGGGATATTGCTGGTAGATGACGAGGCCAAACTCTGGACAGAGGGCATAGATGTGCTCCATGATGTCGGCAAGGATGTGCTCATATTCCACCCATGCCTTGTTTTTCACGAAGAAGTAGAATTCCATGGGCAGTCCGCACTGTGTGGCCTCCAGTTGCCGCACCATGAGAGTGAGCTGCGGGTTCACCTCGGGGCTCTCGCGCAACCATTGCTCCACGTAACGGCGGAACAATTGCATGTTGGTGGGTTGCGTCTGCTGCTTGAAGTCGGCCTCCTTGGCGAGATGCCTTTTGAGCAGTGTGGCTTTCTGCTCGTCATCTACCAGCCTCACACTGCGAAAGTCGAAATACACCTTGCGCTGCACGCGACGCCCTCCGCTCTGCTGCATGCCAATCCAGTTTTGAAACGAGCCGTTCACGAGTGTGGCGGGCGATATGGTCACTATGGTGTTGTCGAAGTTGCGCACCTTCACCGTGGTGAGCGACAATTCCTCCACTATGCCGTTGGCATCGGCCGACTTCACCGTTATCCAGTCGCCCTTGTGGAGCATGTCGTTGCTCGTGAGCCTCACGCCGGCCACAAGTCCCACGATGGTGTCCTTGAACACCAACATGAGTATGGCCGAAGTGGCGCCCAGTCCGGCAAAGAGCGTCATGGGGCTCTTGCCCAAGGCGATGGCCACCACAACAACACCGGCCACAAACACCATCAGTATGCGCAGCACACCGATGAACGTGTGGAAGTATTGTTGTGCCGACGAGCGGCGTGTGGCCTTGTCCTCCATGTTCTTGAACGAACCGATGAAGGCGAACGCCGTCTTGACCGACATCACCACTATGTATATGGCTGTGGCGCGGCCAAGGAGTTCCTTTATCAGGGGATACTCGAAATAGACCAGGGGCATGAGCTTCCATATCACCACTGCGGGCACTATGTGGCAGGCCGACACCATCACGCGGCGGTTGAAGATTATGTCGTCCCATTGGGTGGCGGTCTTCTTGGTTAGCTTGCTCACCAGCGGCACCAGCGTCTTACGGCAGACGAAGTCGCTCAGCATGGCCAAGAGTATGGCGGTGAGGGTGAGCGTGAAGTGCTGCGCCACTGTCACGGAGCTGCCCGTGAGCCCAGAGCTCTTTACGAGTTGTTCCACAAAGGTTCTGATTTCTTCCATCGTCTGTTCGTTTTGTTGTATATGGGTGAAGCTTGTCCCCTCTTCGCCACTTTTCCATGAGCCTATGCGGGGTGGCTCGAATGGTTTTCAAACCCCACACCTATATAGAGGGCGAAAAGGGCGGACGTGCAAAGTTAATCAAAATCGTTGAAAACATAAAAGGCCTTGGAACAAAGGGGGGCGTAACAGATGAAATTCAAGTTCAGAGCTTGCGGAACTTGAATAACAGTTTTACAACATGTTTTTGAAAGTTGTCCGAAGTCCGGGAGAATGCCCTCTACAGGCAGAAGAATTTCTCTGTCAGTTTGCGACGGTAGAGGCGACCCACGCTAACAGATGGCAGATTGTCGAATGGAGGGTAAAAACGGCAGACATTGTCCACTACTTCTATCAAGTAGTTGATGTTGATGATACATTTCTGATTGACCTGCACAAACTGCGGGTCAAGAGACAGAAGATCATCGCTTTTGATTGTGCGCTTCATCTTTACCGTATTGCGGTGGCCAGCCACTACTGCCTCCCAGCATCTCATTTCGTGGTTGTAGTTGAACATTCCCACATCGCGGCGGTTCACCAATTTAAAGTCCACACTGTTGGTATAGAGCAGAAATTTGTCAGAATATCCTGCTCTGTCTTTTGTCTCTTCGCCATCAAGAGGGAGTGTTGGCAGATTGCTTGACGACAGACGCTGCATGATGCCAGCAAGGTCGCTGTCATCGATTGGCTTCAGCAGAACATCGAAAGCCTGTTTCCGGAATGCCGAGAGGATATACTCGTCGTAGGCAGTGAACATCACCACACGGCAATTTCCGTGAGTGAAGGATTTTAGGCGTTCCAGAAAGTCAAGTCCAAAGATGTCGGGCAAGCGCACGTCAAGGAATAGTAGGTCGGGCTGCATCTCTGTGACAAGCGAGAGACCGTCGAGACCGTTTTGGGCAATGCCCACTATTTCAACATCTTTGTATGCTTTTAGGCGTGTCGCCAGTTCCTGGGCCGCCTGTGTGTCGTCATCTACTATAATCGTTCTCATTGATAGTTTTCTTTGGGGCTTTTAGAATTCCAGTTTTATTCCGTCGGGTAAGACCAGGGTTGCCTCGCATCCGATGGCTTTGTCTCCTTCGACGATGTTGTGCAGGTCAAAAGTCATGCGTATCCCCTTGTTGCGCTCGTTCACCACGGCAATGGTCTGGCTGATGATTGACAGTCCGGTGCGCTTTTTGCCGACAGAACGGATGTCAAAGCCATGACCGTTGTCGCAAACGCGGATGTGGGTGGCGTCTGCCACATGCTCGGCACAAATTGTAATGCGCTTATCTCCCCTCCATCCCTTCAGCCCGTGGGCTATACAGTTCTCCACCAATATCTGCACAAACATGGAGGGTATCTGCACGTTGTCGGCATCCACCTCCTTGCTGATGTTGACGCTGAAATCCAAAGGGTCTTCAATAGTGTTGCGTTCCAGTTCCACATACCTGCTGACAAAATCAAGCTCCTCTCGCAGGGTCACCGTAAGCCGGCATGCCAGGTCAAGGTTGGCACGAATCAGCCGTGCCAGTTCCATCAGGTCGTCAGCTTCCTCTTTATCGGTTTTCAGCATCTTACTATTGAGCAGATTGAAAACGAAATGGGGCGATATGCGGTTGCGTGCACTGTTGAGCCGCCACTGCATGATACTGGCCTTGTCTTCCTCCCGTTTCCTTCGGATACGCATCACCCAGAGAATGAAAAGCAGCACGATGACAAGCACACTGCCTACGGCAAACAGCACTCTGTTGTTGGCTTTGAGGATGTCGGCGTCCTTCTCTTTGATGGCAAGCTGGTGGTGCAGCTGAAGCGTGTCCTGGCGGAAGCGTTCCATAATCTCTGACGCCCTCATGTTGCTGCGTCTGTGTTCCAGAGAGTCATCCTGACGGATGTCGTCACTCAAGTTTTTGTATGCCAGTCTATAATCACCTGCAAGTTCGGCATACTGACGGATATAGCGGTTGCGTATCTGGCGAAGGGAGAATTCCACCACGGCTGTGTCGTGCTCTGATGCGAGGATGGCTTCCACTGCCTTTGTGTTTTTCCTCTTTACGGCCTGACCGATGCGAATCGTGTTCATGTAGTAGATGGCGGCGGCATCTCCTTGCGCCTTGATGAGTGGTTCCGTCTCATCAAGATATTTCTCCGATGTGTCCACCTCGTTAAGGTTCAGATAAATATCAGCCAGATTGAGCTTGCAGATATACATATCGAAGGTGGTGGTCCTCCCCAACTTTTCCAGATAGTCTTTCAGTGCAAGGAATTTCTTCAGCGAGGCTGCATAGTCCTTCGCATAATAGTAGTAGTTGCCGTAGTTGTTGAGGAAATAGCACTGCATATCTACCGGCATGTCCTTGAAGTGGCGTTCTGTCTGCCTGTAGTATTTCAGCGACATATCGAAATCGTTGAGTTGCTGGTATATTCTTGCCAATCCCAGATAGAGCGTGATGTTTTCCTTGGAAGGCAGATTGAGGGAGTCAACAAGAAACAGGGCACGGCGATACCACACAGCGGCTTGCGGAAGCTGGTTTTTGAATAGATAGGCATCGCCCAAATTGGCACACACTCGGGGCATCTGTCCTTTTGAGTCGCTGTGGCTCAGACAGTTGTAAGCACGTTGGTAGGTAGTGATGACCTCGTCGGGATGCTGATGAAAAGTGTGATAATATATGCCCCGGCAGTTGTAGATATAGGCCAAAAGCGTGTTGAGTCTTTCCGACGAGGGTTGTTGCGTGGCAAAGCGTTCCACCTTGTCAATCAAGGGTATAAAGGAGTCTGGAGCAAAGAAGTAATAGTACTTTCCATATCTGGCGTAACCTTCGTAATACGATATGCTGTCGGGGGCGGTAGAGAGAAACTGCTCTATCATTCCTTTTGCCCGGGGCGACACGACTCCCAGTGACTCGTCTATGTTAATCAATGCCTGCCGTTCTTTCTCCCGACTTCTTTCGGTGTCATTGTTATGGCAACCGCCAAACACAGTCAGGAGTAGTAAAAACGATGCACATATCCATGTTAAGTTCTTCATCTGTTTTTGATCCAATTAAGTTTAATGGTGAATATTTCAGCCTGCATGGGTGATTTGTACATGTAAAGGTAAAGAAAATTATCCGTTTCTGGAAATATTGCACCTTATAAAAAAACAAAATCCTCACCGACAGCATATATTACATATGCCTTGACGGTGAGGGATATAATTTTAGAGAATTGCCGGCAAACTTTAGAAGTTGAGGCGGATATAGAAGGCAGAACTGCCAAACTTTATCTTCTGATTATCGTTTTTCGAGGTTGTCTCAGATTCATCTTCTTCATCATCATCGAAATCAAGTGACATATGATTGAACTTAGACTTGCCCCAGCGATATTCATAGCCTATGGATATGAACTTGT
>CAVHDN010000004.1:0-20762 GCA_963634315.1 Flexilinea sp.
CAATGTACCACTTCAAACCTGGTATCTCAACAATCTCCACGAGGTTGCTCTCCGGATTGCGTCCCACGCACTGCATGCCGTTGCGCTCAAACTCCGTCTGGTAGGCGTTGTTGAACTCATAGCGGTGGCGGTGGCGCTCCTGTATGTGTTCCTTCTTGTAGATGTCGAACACACGCGACCCTTGTCTAAGCACACACTCGTAGGCTCCGAGGCGCATTGTCCCGCCCATGTCGGTTATGTTCTTCTGCTCTTCCATTATGTCTATCACGTTGTGCTCTGTCTTGGAGTCCATCTCACGACTGTTGGCATCGGCGTAGCCAAGCACGTTGCGCGCAAACTCTATCACCAACATCTGCATGCCCAGACAGATGCCAAATGTGGGAATGTCGTGTGTGCGGGTGTAGTGGGCCGCCACAATCTTTCCCTCTATGCCGCGCTGTCCAAATCCCGGACAGATGACTATGCCGTCTTGTCCTGACAACTTCTCGGCCACGTTCTCCTCGGTGAGCTTTTCGGAATTTATGAATGTGAGCACGGTCTTGCGGTCGTTATAAGTGCCAGCCTGCGAGAGGCTTTCGCGTATGCTCTTGTAGGCATCCTGCAAGTCATATTTGCCCACAAGACCAATGTGCACCTCTTCTGTGGCTTTGCTTCTGCGCTCAAGGAAGCTGCGCCAAGGACCTAGCGTAGGCGTTTCGCCCGGCTCTATTCCAAACTTGTTCATTATGGCAGTGTCCAAGCCTTGCTTCTGCATGTTTATTGGCACCTCATAAATGGATGGCAAGTCCTCGCTCTGCACCACGCAGTTGAGATCGACGTTGCAGAAAGATGCAACCTTCTTCAGAATGTTCTGGTCGAGATGCTTTTCGGTGCGGAGCACAAGCACGTCGGGCTGTATTCCCACGCTCTGCAGTTCCTTTACAGAGTGCTGTGTGGGCTTGGTCTTCAACTCTCCTGCCGCTTTAAGATAAGGCACGTAAGTCAAGTGCACGCATACCGCGTTGCGTCCAAGCTCCCATTTCATCTGTCGGATGGCTTCAAGGAACGGCATACTCTCTATGTCGCCAATGGTTCCGCCTATCTCGGTTATGACAAAGTCGTAGTGGTATTTCTCGCCCAGCAGCTTTACGTTGCGCTTTATCTCGTTGGTGATGTGCGGCACCACCTGTATGGTCTTGCCAAGATAGTCGCCACGGCGCTCCTTGTCTATCACGGCTTTGTATATGCGCCCTGTGGTGAGCGAGTTGGCCTTCGTGGTCTGTATGCCTGTGAACCTCTCGTAGTGGCCGAGGTCAAGGTCGGTCTCCATACCATCGACAGTCACGTAGCACTCACCGTGTTCGTATGGATTAAGAGTTCCCGGGTCAATGTTGATGTAGGGGTCCATTTTCTGGATGGTGATGTTGTAGCCTCTCGATTGCAGCAGCTTACCTATTGACGACGAGATTATTCCCTTGCCAAGCGATGACACAACACCGCCCGTTACGAAGATGTATTTTGTTTCAGCCACGATATTATTGATTTAAATTTAATTGTTGTATTATCCAAATAATATGGGTGCAAAGGTATAAAATAAATCCGATACAAGCAAAATTTCTTGTAGTATGGATGGACGTGGCTGTGCTGTTGGTTGGCTTGGGGAAAATAGACCTGCAAATTCGTCGCGACGAACAGCAACATTAAATGGCTTTTTATGGTTGATATACGATAATAAAGTGGTAATTTTGCATGTGTAACTACCAACTGCAACCTTGTGATAAAGACACATTATATTACATATATACTACTGCTATGGATGGTCTTTACAATGACCACCGTAGCCGCGCCCGCCACGAAAATGCCGCGTAAGGCTTCAGCCATGCGCCTTGTCAACGCTGTCTATCCCCCTGCCACAGTGGAACAGAAGTGCTTGTTCATTGACAAGCAAGGCATGTTGTGGCTCGGGACCAACTCCGGCGTGAAATCGTACGACGGCTATCGCTTCGTCACCTACCGCAGCGATGCCATGTCGCCAGGCTTGCTCCCCAACAATTCTGTCCTCTCTTTGGCCGAAGACAAAGGCAACCGTCTGTGGATAGGCACGCTCAACGGGCTTGTATGCATGGACAGGACCACCGGCAAGTTTACCACCTACCACATGAAAGGGCAGAACCAAAGGGAGATATACGCACTCTTTGTGTCGAGCGATGGCATGCTTTGGATAGGAACCGACGGCGGTGTGGTGCGCTGCAATCCCGACAAGCGCACATTCTATTACTATGGGGCAAGCAACACCTTGGTCATTGGCCAAGACAGAACAAGTCATCCTCTGGGCACAATCGTTGCAAAGTCGTTTGCCGAAGCACCCAATGGCGACATCTACATAGGCACATGGTCGAACCTCATATACAGGCTTGACCGCAAGCGAGGGCTGATGCACAGTTTCTGCGTTGGTGGACGCACCGCAGTGGAGGCCACCTACCAACTCATGTTCGACCCACAGGGAAGACTATGGGTAAGTACATGGGATAGTGGCATAAAGTGCCTTACAAACCCAAGCAATCCGAACAACCAAGGACTGGTGGATTTGTACGACGGCAATAAAGCCCATTCCATTAGCTACCGTCTCATATACGATGCCGTGAACAACACCGTTTGGGGGTGCACGCGCGATGGTGTATGCATCATCGATGCCAACGACATAAGCAAGGGTTTTGTGTTCTACGACAAGATAGGCGACAGTGGAGTGCGGTTGGCCAATGTTATTGATATGGCCACCGACGGTACAGGCAACATCTGGTTGCAGACCATTAATGACGGTTTGTTTCGCATCGACACACGTCCGTCGCCCTTCACCCGAATGTCCGTATTGGACGGTCTGGCGGCTGGCAGCCGTGTCCATTCAATCTTTTCCAATGACGGCCGGCACCTTTGGCTCACCATAGCCCCGTGGGGCGTTGTACTCTTCAACCGGGACACTCGCTCTGTCGTCTCCAATGCCTATACAAAAGCGCTGTATTCCTTGCCTTACAGCATTACCCACACCCACTACACGTGCATAACAGGACGTGGAAACAATGAACTGTGGTTGGCCAACAACGGCTATGGCGTGGTGATAGTGAAGGACGGCAAGGTGGAAGTGAAGGACTGCGCCAACTGTCAGTTTGTCAAGGACAACTATGTGAAGGCTCTGCGCCACTTGCGCTCAGGCATTATGGCCATAGGCGAACGCCACCATCTCACGTTCCTTTCTCCCTCCGGCGAGAGCCGAACGTTGGACACCGACATTGACGTGTGTGAGATAAGCGAAGACCATAGAGGCAACGTATGGGTGTCAACCGAAAATAAGGGGGTGATGCGCCTAAGCGGCAACCTCCTGCGTTCGGAGGATACGCAATGCAAGTACTACAACCTCGAAAACGGCAACTTCCCCGTAAACGATGCCATACAATGCATGGAAGACTCCCATCATTGTGTTTGGGCGATATCCAACAGTGGCGGACTTTTTCGCCTTGACGCCACGGGCGAACGCTTCGAGAACTACAGCCCTAAACTGCATTGGGGCATAGACCGTGTGTTCTCCATACAGGAAGACTGTGCGCACAGGTTGTGGCTCACCACCGACAACGCGCTGGTGTGTCTCTCCCACGATGCCCAAGGCAATGCAGACTATTCCATGTACACCAAAGAGAATGGTCTGGGCGACATAGTGTTCTTGCCAAGGTCAAGTTTCCGCATAGGCAAGGAACTGTTCTTCGGTTCTGGCGTCAATGTCATAGGCATAAACACCCAAGCCATAAGCGAGACACGTCAGGCGGCCAAGAGCAAGGTGGCGGTGACCGACCTGATAATAGACGGACGGCGCTACGCGGAGCTTGACTCTGCCATGCGCACCAAGCTAGGACGCTACACACCGCAGTATTTGAGAGAGATGACCATACCTGCGTCGGTCAACAAGTTTTCCGTGGAGTTTGCGCTCCTCGCCTATACCAATACCCTGCAGTGCAAGTATGCCTACAAGCTGGAGGGCTACGACGACGAATGGCACTATGTTGACGCCACTGTAAGACAAGCCTCATTTGAAAACATGCCTTCGGGACGTTACAAGTTGCGCATCAAGGCTGCCGACAGCGACGGCCACTGGACAGAAATGCCTTACTCGGTATCCATACGCGTGCTGCCGCCATGGTACGCCTCCACTTGGGCAGTCCTTATATATATAATGTTAGCAGTGTCGTGCCTCTATCTTGTGGCATTGTGGTATCGTGGCCATTTGCGCACCAGGAACCGCTTGCAGATGGCAGTGGTCTTCACCAACATAGCCCACGAACTGCTCACGCCGCTTACGGTCATATCAGCGTCGGCCGACAGCATAGCGCACGAACATCCCACGGCCAGTCAGCATGTGGTTCTCATACACAATAACATAAACCGCTTGACGCGCATGCTCCGTCAGATACTTGAAGTGAGAAAGGCGCAGGCCGGCAAGCTCAAGTTAAAAGTAAGCGAGGCTATGTTAGATGACTTCTGCAAGGAAACCATACAAAGCGTCATGCCTATATTCGGCAAGCACGACCTCACGTTCGTCCAGAAGATAGACGCAATGGACCGCAAGGCGTGGTTCGACAGCGACAAACTGGAGAAGATAATATACAACTTGTTGAGCAATGCCGTGAAGTACTCAAGACCTGGCGGCACGATCACTCTTAGTCTAAGTGCCGGTGGCAACACAGCGGAGCTTAAGGTGGCCGACAACGGAATAGGTATTTCGAAGGACAAACTAAGGCATCTCTACGACAGATTTCTTGACGGAGACTACCGTAAGATGAAAACCGTGGGCACAGGCATTGGCCTTTCACTTGTGCGCGACCTCACACGTTTGCACCACGGACAGATAGAGTGTGAGAGCGAGGAGGGTGTGGGCACGACCTTCACTGTTACATTCCCAATCGACCGCAACAACTACTCCGATGCGGAGGTGGCCGAAGCACAAGAGGCAACTGCGCCAACGGCTTTGCGTGATAACGCCGCCTGTGTGCCGCTTGACAAAGGCGGACAATGGCTTGTTGCGGATGTTGCAGACTACAGAAAGGAAACCGTTGCCGACGGCTTGACAACTGATGAGGCTGACGGCGAGGAGAAAAGCTACACTGTCCTGCTCGTTGAGGATAATGTGGAACTGTTGGGGCTTATGGAGAACCTCCTTAAACAACATTTCAATGTGAAGACGGCCGTCAATGGCGAAAAGGCGCAGAAGGTGATACAGAAGACTGCGCTCGATGTGGTGGTGACCGACGTGATGATGCCTGTGATGGACGGCATTGAGTTGACGCAATGGATAAAGGGCAGTGCCGACTACTCGCATTTGCCCGTCATAATGCTCACTGCCAAGGTGCAGAACGAAGACCGCAACCAAGGCTACCGCGCCGGTGCCGACGACTACATAGCCAAACCTTTCGCCCTTGGCGACTTGCTTGTGCGCATCGAGAGCATCATGGCCAACCGTGAGCGCATACGGCGTAAGTTTGAGGCGCAGACCGACTTCGTTGTGGAGGAGCAGCACTACAGCGACCCCGACAAGGTGTTCATAGAAAAGGTAATGGACAAGGTCATGGAGAACATAGCCGACAGCGACTACGGACGTGAGCAACTTGCTGCCGACCTCTGTATCAGTAGCAGTTCGCTCTACAACAAGTTGCGGGCCATAACCGGACAGAACATTACTGGCTTCATTGCCAGCATAAGGCTCAAGCATGCTTGCAGCATACTGCGCTCCGAACCTGACATACGCATAAACGAACTGGCCTACCGTGTTGGCTTCGCCACGCCGCGCTACTTCTCGCAGTGCTTCAAAAAGGAGTTTGGAATGCTGGTCAAGGACTATGTAGATAAGTACATAAAGCAGGCTTCGGAATAGCTGCATGCCTTGTGCCTATACTCTGGTCGGCGCAAAATAACGGGAATGACACAACAAATAACTATGTGTGCACCCCTTGGCGGCGGCTGACATGTATCTTTGCAAACGCAACTAACATCAACTAACAACCAACTGACATTTATACAACATGAAGAATTTGACAAGACGTCTGCTGGGCTTTGCGGCGGCCATCGCACTTATGGCCTCGCCGTTGCCAGCGTCAGCCTCGGCCAAGGGAGGCTCGTTCACCGTTGGCGACAAGACTTTCCTGCTCAACGGCAAACCCTTTGTGGTCAAGGCCGCCGAGTTGCACTACCCACGCATACCACGGCAATATTGGGAGCACCGTATAAAAATGTGCAAGGCTCTCGGCATGAACACAGTGTGCCTGTATGTGTTTTGGAACATTCACGAACAGCGCGAAAACCAGTTTGACTTCACCGGTCAGAACGATGTGGCGGCTTTCTGTCGCTTGGCCCAGAAGAACGGGGTGTATGTCATAGTGCGCCCGGGTCCTTATGTGTGTGCCGAATGGGAGATGGGCGGACTGCCGTGGTGGCTGCTCAAGAAGAAGGACATTAGTCTGCGTGAGCCTGATACATACTTCATGGAGCGCGTTGAGCTGTTTGAGAAGGAGGTGGCCAAACAGTTGGCTCCGCTGACCATACAGAATGGCGGACCTATAATTATGGTACAGGTGGAGAACGAGTACGGCAGTTATGGAGCCAACAAGGACTATGTGGGCAAGATACGCGACGTGCTCCGCAAGTACTGGACCAATGCTGGACAAGAACAACTCACGCTGTTTCAGTGTGACTGGAACTCCAACTTCGAGAAGAACGCTCTGCCCGACCTTGTGTGGACCATGAACTTTGGTACGGGTGCCGACATCGACAAGCAGTTCAAGCGTCTGCGTGAGGTGCGCCCCAACACGCCCCTCATGTGCTCTGAGTTTTGGAGCGGATGGTTCGATAAGTGGGGCGCGCGCCACGAGACCCGCCAAGCCAAGGATATGGTAGATGGTATCGACGAGATGCTTTCCAAGGGCATATCATTTTCTTTGTATATGACCCACGGCGGCACGAGTTTCGGCCATTGGGCTGGAGCCAACTCACCGGGCTTCGCACCCGATGTCACGTCCTATGACTACGACGCACCAATCAACGAGTATGGCCAGCCCACCGAGAAGTATTGGCTTCTGCGCAAGACTCTGCAGAAATATTCCGACGCGAAGTTGCCCAGTGTGCCCAACGCTCCGATGCAGGTAGTGGAAGTGCCTAAGATGACATTGACCCAGTTTGCCCCGCTTGCCTGTGGCATCGACACCACCATAGTCAGCCGCGATGTAAAGACCTTCGAGGAGATGAACATGGGGTGGGGCAGTGCCATCTACGAAACCACATTGCCCGCCATTGACCAGCAGAGCTTGCTTGTGGTGAGCGATGCTCACGACTTCGCTCAGGTGTTCATCGACGGTAAGTATATAGGTAAGATAGACCGCGTGAAGAACGAGAAGTCGCTGGCCTTGCCACCAGTGAAGCATGGGGCACGCTTGAAGATTGTGGTTGAGGCCATGGGGCGCATCAACTTCGGTCGTGCCATAAAAGACTTCAAGGGTATAACGTCGGGTGTAAGCATAGAGACCGAGAGCAACGGCCACAGCCTGACGTACGACTTGCACAACTGGACCATGTCACTCATTCCTGACGACTATGCCACAGCCCACAAGGCTCTTGCCAAAGCCAACGGTGCCACTGCCGACCAAGGTCTGGCGGGATACTACCGCACCACGTTTAAGTTGAAAAAGGTGGGCGACACGTTTCTCAACTTCGAGACATGGGGCAAGGGCCAGGTCTATGTAAACGGCCATGCTCTCGGCCGCATCTGGAGCATTGGACCGCAGCAGACACTCTATTGTCCCGGTGTGTGGCTCAAGAAAGGCGACAATGAGATTGTGGTGCTCGACGTGGTGGGTCCGAAGAGCCCTGTGGTGTGGGGACAGGCCAAGCCCGAGCTTGACAAGTTGCAACTCGAGAAGAGCAACAAGCACAACAACATTGGCGACAAGCCCGACCTTAATTCCGCCACGCCAGCACTTGTTGGCGCCATGGTTGCCGGCAATGGTTGGCAGACGGTGAAGTTTGCCCAGCCGGCCAAGGGCCGCTACCTTGCCTTGCAGTGTCTCGACACCCACGGCAGTGAACCGCTTGCCATAGCCGAACTTTACCTCGACGATGCCAATGGCCGGCGCATAAGCCGTGAGCAGTGGAGTGTGAAGTATGCTGACTCGGAGAACGACAAGGGCAACCATACTGGCGACAAAGCCTTCGACTTGCAGGAGTCAACCTACTGGCAGACGGAGAAAGCCGCTGCTTTGCCCCATCTCATTGTCATCGACCTCGGTACAGAGCAGACCGTGAGTGCCATAGAGTATCTGCCACGCATGGAGCAAGGAGCGCCTGGCAGCATGAAGAACTTCAAGGTTTTCCTCTATTAGACCTTTGCCACATATACAAGCTGTCCGAATGGTGTAACACTCACCTTTCGGACGGCTTGTGTTTTCTCAACTAAGATGAGAAGCTATAAAGGGTTTATAAAATCCTTTTAGACACCGCCTCGCGTTGATTGTTTTAAAACGACAGGTGGTTGCTTCTATGGCGACAAATGTAAAACAATAAATAAAACTGGCGTGGAATTATTAGAACACGCCTTTATGATGCGGTCTCAACGCCTGGCGTCTTATTAAGCCGGCCTTTCGCTTCTGATTTTCATATTTTTCCGCTACCTTTGCCCCTCTATTATCAATGGATATAAAGGAACTTAAGGATTTATATGCCAAGCTCCCGCAGGTGGGAGTGTTGGCCGAAGCGTTGGGCAATGCAGCCGTCCGGTCGGTGTCGCTCGACGGACTGGTGGCCTCGTCAGCCCCAATGGTGTTCGGCGCATTGGCCGATAAATGTCCGCTTACGGCTCTGTTCATGCTTCAGGATGCCGACGAGGCAGGCTATTTCTACCATGACTTGACCCAGATACTTGGCGACTCCAATGTGCTCTTCTTCCCCTCCTCCTATCGCCGTGCGGTGAAGTATGCCCAACGCGACGCGGCCAACGAGATATTGCGCACTGAGGCACTCAGCCAGTTGGGCACCGCAACGCTTCCGCTCTATGTGGTCACTTGTCCCGAGGGCGTGGCCGAACTGGTGGTGTCGCGCAAGAGACTCGACAGTCAGACGT
The DNA here is from genome assembly GCA_963634315.1 of Flexilinea sp. Taxonomy (GTDB): domain Bacteria; phylum Bacteroidota; class Bacteroidia; order Bacteroidales; family Bacteroidaceae; genus Prevotella. The sequence goes on from CAVHDN010000004.1 coordinate 9,131, forward strand.
TGCGGTTGCGCCATGGTGATACGGTCGATGTGCCCGACGTGTGCCGCACGCTGCGCGGTCTGGGCTTCCGCGAGGTTGATTATGTCTATGAACCAGGACAGTTCGCCTTGCGCGGCAGCATACTCGACGTCTATTCCTACAGTGGCGAATATCCCTTCCGCATAGACTTCTTCGGCGACGACATCGACTCCATACGCACCTTCGACGTGGCCACGCAACTGTCGCGCGACAAGCGTGACAGCGTGGAAGTGGTGTCGGAACTGTCAGAGCAGCCTGCCGACCAAGTGTCGTTGCTCTCCTTCCTTCCCGCCGAAACCGTGCTTGTGGCCAAGGACCTGGCCTATGTACAAGAGCGCGTGCAGCGCATCTACAACGAGGGCTTCTCGCAGCAGGCCGTAGCCGAGCGCATGGAGAACGCCACGGAGATGGAGCGACAATCCATTGTGGAACAGATGCGCAAGGAGGCGCGCCTCTGTTCTGGCAACGTGTTTGCCGCCGATGCCGCACGCTTCCGCCTCGTAGAGATGGGAGGCCGTCGTGTGAGGGTGCCCGATGTAGCCATACGCTTCAACACATCGGCACAACCGCTGTTCCACAAGAACTTCCCATTGCTTCGCAAGTCACTCAACGACTACCACACGCGAGGCTATCGTCTGTTCATACTCGCCGACAGCCAAAAGCAGAATGAGCGCCTTAGTGAGATACTCGGCAGTGCCGACGGCACACAGTCGGCCGACTACTGTCCTGCCATAACTTTCACCCCCGTACAAAACACGCTCCACGAGGGCTTTGCCGACAACGACCTGCACGTGTGCTTCTTCACCGACCACCAGATATTCGACCGCTTCCACAAGTACAACCTGCGTTCCGATGAGGCACGCAGCGGCAAGGTGGCGCTCACGCTCAAGGAAATTAGACAGTTTGAGGTGGGCGACTACGTGGTGCATGTTGACCACGGCATAGGGCGCTTTGGCGGTCTAGTGCGCATGCCGCAGGGCGACGGCTATCAGGAAATGATAAAGATACAGTATCAGAACGGTGACTCCATATATGTGTCCATCCACTCTTTGTATAAGGTCTCCAAATATAAGGGACAGGACAACGGCGAGCCTCCACGCCTCAGTCATCTCGGTACGGGACAGTGGGAGCGACTCAAAGAGCGTACAAAGAAAAAGATAAAGGACATAGCCCGCGACCTGATAAGACTCTATGCCCGTCGCCGCAACGAACGGGGCTACGCTTTCAGTCACGACTCGTTCATGCAACACGAACTGGAGGCCAGCTTCCTCTATGAAGACACGCCCGACCAGCTCAAGGCCACCAACGACGTGAAGGCCGACATGGAACGGCAGCGGCCCATGGACCGCCTCGTGTGCGGTGACGTGGGCTTCGGCAAGACCGAGGTGGCCATGCGTGCGGCGTTCAAGGCGGCGTGCGACTCCAAGCAGGTGGCGGTGCTCGTGCCTACCACCGTGCTTGCCTACCAGCACTATCGTACGTTCAGCAAACGTCTGAAGGACTTCCCAGTGCGTGTTGATTATCTCACAAGGGCAAGAAGCGCCAAGCAGACCAAGGAGGTGCTGGACGACTTGGCCGAAGGAAAGATAGACATAATCGTGGGCACACACAAACTCATAGGTAAGGCGGTGAAGTTCAAAGACCTTGGTTTGCTCATCATCGACGAGGAGCAGAAGTTCGGCGTGGCCACCAAGGAGAAGCTGCGGCAGATGAAGGTCAATGTGGATACGCTCACCATGTCGGCTACGCCCATTCCTCGCACTCTGCAGTTCTCGCTCGTAGGGGCAAGGGACATGAGCGTCATACAGACTCCGCCGCCCAACCGCTATCCCATACAGACGGAGATACACACTTTCAGTCCCGAGATAATCGTGGATGCCATCAACTTCGAGCTGAGTCGCAATGGGCAGGTCTATTTCGTCAACAACCGTATTGGCGACCTGAAGCGCATTGCCGACATGATTGTGAAGTATATTCCCGACGCACGGGTGGCCATAGGCCACGGACAGATGAAGCCGGAGGAACTGGAACGCATCATCTTGGACTTCGTTAACCACGACTACGACGTGCTCCTCTCCACTACTATCGTTGAGAACGGCATAGACATTCCCAATGCCAATACCATTATAATAAACGCAGCGCAGAACTTCGGACTCAGTGACCTGCACCAGATGCGCGGCCGTGTGGGACGCGGCAACCGCAAGGCGTTCTGCTATCTGCTCGCTCCGCCGCTGGCCGACCTCAATCCCGAGTCGCGCAGACGGCTTGAGGCTCTTGAGAACTTCTCCGACCTTGGCTCTGGCATAAACATAGCCATGCAGGACCTTGACATCAGAGGGGCGGGCAATCTGCTTGGGGCGGAACAGAGTGGCTTCATTACCGACCTTGGCTACGAGACCTACCAGAAGATACTCAACCAGGCGGTGACGGAGTTGAAGAACGACGAGTTTGCCGAGCTGTACTCCGAAGACGAGCAGAAGCAGGACTTGGCCGACGGCGAGTTTGTTGACGACTGTGCCATAGAGAGCGACTTGGAGATGTATTTCCCCGACTTGTATGTGCCAGGCGACAGTGAGCGCATGCTGCTCTACCGTGAACTTGACAACATAAAGACCGATGCCGACCTCGAACAGTATCGCCAACGGCTCATCGACCGCTTTGGCCCTGTGCCCAAGGAGGGTGAGGAGCTGATGCAGGTGGTGCCGTTGAGGCGTATGGGTAAGGAGCTTGGCTGTGAGAAGCTTATGCTCAAGCAGGGGCGCATGACCATTGTCTTCCCCTCCAATCCGCAAAGCCCATACTACCGCAGTCGCGCTTTCGATGCCATGCTGGCATACATAGCCGCCAACGCACGTCGTTGCAACCTTCGCGAGCAGAACGGACGGCGGTCGATGGTGGTGGCAGAGGTGCCTACGGTGGGGCAGGCCGTGAACGTATTGAAGACCATTGAAAGTTATAAAGCAGACAAAATGGCGTAGTTGAATGACAAAAAGACACACATAATCTCCTTGGTATGTTTGTTGTACACTGAGGTTATGGCGGGCAACCCCAACAGGGAAGTCCTCCAGGAAACAATTAAAACAACAACTTAAAGATAGGAGATTATGATTATGACATCCATTAGAAGAAACTCAGCTTGGTTACCCGATGTATTTGGTGACTTTTTCGGTGCAGACTATTATATGCCAAAGGCCAACGCTACCGCTCCGGCCATCAATGTGAAAGAGACCGACAGTGAGTATGCAGTGGAACTGGCTGCTCCCGGCATGAAAAAGGAAGACGTGACCGTGCACATTAACGACGAGGGCAACCTCACCGTGAAGCTTGAGAAGAAAGAGGAGAAGAAGGAAGAGGGCGACAACGCTCGCTACTTGCGCCGTGAGTTCTCTTACTCCAAGTTTGAGCAGACTCTCATCCTGCCTGACGACGTTGACCGCAACAAGATTTCGGCACGTGTAGAGAATGGAGTGCTTACCGTTGACTTGCCAAAGCTTGAGCCGAAGACTGAAAAGGTGGCAAGGCAAATCACAGTAGGATAAAAAAAAACACGGACGGCCCTTGTGGGCTTGACAAACATTCGTGATTTTGGTTTTAGGGTTATAATTGCAAAAGCCCCCGTTTGGCAATGGTCAAGCGGGGGCTTTAATTGTTCTAATGCGACAGCTTGCTTGCTCTACTGTCGCTCGTTTTGTTTACCTTTGCACCATGATTATCCTCACGACACTACTTCTCTACTTCGCCCTTTTGTTTGGCGTGAGTCGGTTGGCGGGCGGTCGCGGCAGTTCCAACACCACGTTCTTCACCGCAGGGCGGCACTCTCCGTGGCGCATGGTGGCCTTCGGCATGGTGGGGGCGTCCATCTCCGGCGTGACGTTTGTGTCGGTTCCGGGCATGGTGCTTCACTCTGATATGACCTATCTGCAAATGTGTCTTGGCTTCATCCCCGGCTACTTCATTGTGGCGTTCGTGCTTTTGCCCCTCTATTACAGGCTTGGGCTAACCTCCATCTACGCCTATCTGGGCGAGCGGCTCGGCCCCGTGTCCTACAAGACGGGCGCTTGGTTCTTCTTACTGTCGAAGATGTCGGGTGCGGCAGTGGCTTTCTATGTGGTGTGCGGTCTGCTCCAGCGTTTTGTATTCGACGGATGGGGCATCCCGTTTGTCGTCACCGTCACGCTGCTGGTACTGCTCATATGGCTCTACACTCGGCGTGGAGGCATAAAGACACTTGTTTGGACCGATGCCCTGCAGACTCTGTGCCTCTTTTCGGCCCTTATACTGATAATGGTGAATGTGGCATCGGCTCTCAGCCTTGACTTTGTCGGGGCGGCGAAGGCTGTTTTCAACCATCCCATGAGCCGTGTGTTTGTGTTTGATGACTGGTTGGCGCGTCAAAACTTTTGGAAACAGCTTCTTAGCGGAATATTTGTCGTGGTGGTGATGACCGGCCTCGACCAAGACAAGATGCAGAAAAACCTCACTTGCCGCACGCTTCGCGATGCCCAAAAGGACATGTGCTCCTACGGTTTTGCCTTTCTTCCCGCCAATCTGCTCTTTCTATCGCTGGGTGTGCTGCTTGTGATGCTCGCCTCAAACAATGGAGTGGCTTTGCCCCAACAGGGCGACGAACTGCTTCCCGTGTTTGCCGCCACGGGACATCTTGGCGTAGTGGTGGAGGCTCTGTTCACTCTTGGCATAGTGGCTGCGTCGTTCAGTTCGGCCGACTCAGCCCTCACCTCGCTTACAACGAGTTTTTGTGTGGATGTGTGCGGCCGTCCCGACGATGAGCGGCTGCGCCATAGAGTGCATTTGCTCATGGGTGTGGTGTTTGTGGCGTTCATCCTGTTGTTCCGTCTGGTCAACTCTACGAGCGTGATTGATGCCATCTACATCCTTGTGTCCTACACTTACGGCCCGTTGCTCGGCCTTTTCGCCTTCGGGCTGTTCACCAAACGTAGCGTCAACGACCGTGCTGTGCCTTTCATTGCCGTGGCCTCCCCGTTGCTGTGCCTTGCCCTGGATTGGGCGGTCAACCGTTTTGTGGGCTATAAGTTCGGCTATGAGCTGCTCATGCTCAACGGCTTGATTACGTTCGTCGGTTTGTTTTTTTCTCATCGTCGTTCGGAGCGTTAATCGTTACTCTCTCCGCTATAGTCTTCATTTCCGTCCAAATCGGAAGACAATCCGGCAGTCATTGTTGTATTCCATTATTTGATATAATGTACACGTACATAATATATTTAAGTCCCGCAAGCTCGGAACTTGGACACATTATATGATTGTGCCAAAACGTAACCCATAGTTTATGTTATTCTTTACGGTGGGAATTTATAGAACCCACCGTAAAATAATTGGCAGTATTTCTGACTCGGTATTTACCCCCTTTTAGAAAAGCGCCTCATTTCTGGTAGAAAAGCGCCTAATTTCTATGAGAAAAGCGCCTAATTTCTATGAGAAAAGCGCCTCATTTCTGGTAGAAAAGTGCCTCATTTCTTTTTGACTCTATTTTAGGCTTTGGACGTTAGCCGCATCTCATGCCTTTGTCCAATATTTTCGTAATACTTTAGACGGAACTTGAATATTTTTCCCTCTTGGTTTTCTCAGAAACCCTCACTGTAACTGTCGCCTGTCGCTACCGCAAGACTTTCACTCTCCACATCGCCTTTTCGCAAAGTCACAATCAGCCGAGTTCTAAAACTTAGCATGAAGCATTTGAGCTCTACGTTTGAAATATTTTATACACAGTGTACGCACACAATGTTAAAAAGATTTTACGATGGTGAGAAATAATCCACTCTATGTGGTACTTTCTCTCATTTTTGCATAACTTTGCTAAGTATTAATTAAAAAATAATCTATTAAATCATCAACCAAATGACTACAAACCTAAAGAAAGCATCAGGCTTGCCGCATTGCATCCGCACAAGTTTGAGAAGAGTATTCTTCCTGGTTGTCCTGGCCATGTCCGTCATAGGGACCTATGCCCAGGTATCAGGAACTGTGGAAGATGTCAATAAGGAGCCCATCATCGGCGCAAGTGTCGTTGTGAAGGGAACATCCGTTGGCACAGTGACCGACCTTAACGGAAAGTTTACTATCCCCAAGGCCACAGGCAAGTCTGTGCTTCAGATTAGCTATGTGGGCTATGTGTCGCAGACAGTGTCTGTGGGTGGACGCAAAAACGTAGTGGTGGTCCTTGAAGAGGACAAGCAACTGCTCGACGAAGTGGTGGTTGTGGGCTACGGTAGCATGAAGAAGAGCGACCTCACCGGTGCAATGTCTCGCGTGACATCGAAGACCATAGAGGAGCGCCCCGTGCAGAACGTGCTGCAGGCCATGCAGGGAAAGACCCCTGGTGTGGACATCGCGCTCAACAACCGTCCCGGTGAACTTGGTGACGTGCGCGTGCGTGGTAACCGCTCACTCCTTGCCGACAACGACCCGTTGTATGTAATCGACGGTATTCCACTCACAGCCGGTTCAATGGCCGACGTTAACCCGAGTGACATCGAGTCGATGGAAATCCTTAAGGACGCTTCGGCCACAGCCATCTACGGTTCACGTGGTGCCAACGGCGTCATCCTTATCACCACTAAGAAGGGTAAGAGCGGACGCGCCACCATCAACTACGACGGCTCGTTCACTTGGAGCACCATCCACGACCTCACCGACTATATGAGCTCTGGCGAACTGCTCGACTACCGTCGTCAGGCTGCCATCAACGGTGGCACCTATACCGGTTCTTACGGTACTGCTCCTGACCCCGACCGCGACAAGGCTCTCTGGATTGGAACAGGCTCTTGGGCTGACCGCGTCATCCGCACAGCCTATGCCTACAATGAGGACGGCACACTGCAGATGCGCGCCGCAACAGAGGCTGAGAAAGCTATGGGCTATGCCGACCAGGTGCCTGTGTACAACTCGGGCAGTCTGCTCAACACCGACTGGGGCGACCTCGTAACTCGCACTGGCTTCACCCAGAACCACCAGATTTCAATCTCCGCAGGTTCTGACATCTCCAAGCTCTACATGTCGTTCGGCTACTTGAACCAGAACGCTCCTATGAAGGACCAAGACTATGAGCGCTTCACAGCCAACATCAACGGCGAGATCACTCCTGTGCCTTGGGCAACAGTGGGTATGGGTGTCAATGCTTCACACTCCATAAAGAACTACGGTATCGTGAGCAACTTCTCCAACACAGTGGCAAAGGACTCCTACGGTCTGGCCAAGGGCTTGTGGCCTTGGGTGCCCTGCTACAATGAGGACGGCTCCTACCTTACCGACGCTTACAGCGTATATGGCACAAACGACGGCAATATGGTGCTGCAGCACAACATCGTGTCGGACATGGGCGAGGGTACCAACGAGTATCGCTACTACGGACTCAACCTCAGCTCTTTCGTTGAGTTGGAGTTTGGCAAGATCTACAAGCCTCTCGAGGGTTTGAAGTGGCGCACCAACTTCGGTGTACAGTTCCGCCAGAGCCGCGAAGGTAGTTTCTTCGGAGAGAACTGGTCGAACCCCTACGAGTTCACCTCTACCGCTCCTAAAGTGGGCTACAACAACCAAGCCACCAACATGTCATGGACTCTCGAGAACCTTATCTACTACGACAAGACCTTCAACAAGATCCACCGCCTCGGCGTTACCCTCATGCAGTCGGCTGAGAAGTATCGCAAGGAGGGCATCAACATCCGCGCTTACGATGTCATCTACCCAACTTCTTTGTGGTATGACCTCGGCAACTCCAACAAGGACAAGTCGTCGTATGGTTCAAGCTACACCACATGGAGCCGCGCTTCCTACATGGCACGTATCAACTACGCTCTCATGGACCGCTACCTACTCACCCTCACCGGACGTTATGACGGCGCTTCTGTGCTGGCCACAGGCAACAAGTGGGACTTCTTCCCATCTGCAGCTCTCGCATGGAAGATCAACGACGAGGCTTTCATGAAGGACATCAAGTGGATTGACCAGTTGAAGATTCGCGTGGGCTACGGTGTCACCGGTAACTCGGCCATCAGCCCCTACCAGACCAGCGGTTCTGTTACTTCTACCTACGCCAAGATACCTTTCGGCTACGGAGGCAGCGTGAGCAACACCGACGGTGCCAAGCCTGACGTGATGGCCAACACTCTCTTGGGCTGGGAGAAGACCGCATCTACCAACTTCGGTATCGACTTCGCATTCCTCAACCACCGCATCTTCGGTAGCATTGAGTACTACATCGCCAAGACAAAGGACGTGCTGATGAACCGCTCCATCCCCGTGACCACCGGTTACGCTCAGGTGCTGTCGAACATCGGTAAGACCCAGAACAACGGTTTCGAGCTTTCGCTCTCTACCGTGAACATCAAGTCGAAGGACTTCACATGGCAGACCGACTGGTCGTTCTCTACAAACAAGGAGAAGATTGTTGAACTCGTCAACGGTAAGGAAGACATGCCAAGCAACACTTGGTTCATCGGTCAGCCTATCAACGTTTGGTACGACTATAAGTACGACCGCATTTGGCAGGACACCGAGGAAGACCAGATGATGATGGCCGCCTACGCTGCCAACAAGGTTAACTTCCTCCCCGGCCAGTACAAAATTTGTGACCAGCCGTTGGTTCTCGTTGATGAGGGAACCGAAGGCGCTACGAAGTTCACCTACAACGGACAGACCTACTACTACGCCAACAATGGTTTCGGTAAGTTCGACAACGATGATAAGGTGGTTTACCAGAAGAGCCCGAAATGGTCGTTTGGTCTCACCAACACCCTTACCTACAAGAACTGGTCGCTCAACTTCTACATCTACGGACGCTTCGGCAACTCTTACTACGGCTTGACACAGACCATCGGTCGCCGCAAGGAGAGCGACACTTGGAGCCCCACCAACACCGATGCCAAGTTTGCACAGCCCACAACGGCCACACGCACCACTACCTACGACTATGTGCGCAACTACACGAAGGGCAACATGGTTGCAGTGCGCAACATAGCTCTCTCTTACACTGTTCCGCAGAGTGCTCTCCGCACCTTCGGCGCCAACAGCGCACAGGTATATGTGCAGGTTCTCAATCCGTTCCTTTTCGGCGGCGAGTTGGTTAAGGCCGGCATCAACCCTGACGACATCACTGGATGGGACGCAGCCAACCACATTGGTGGCCAGACCAACAACACCTGCATCACTCGCAGCTTCGTTCTTGGTGTGCGTCTGGGCTTCTAACTTTACATAAACCCATAAAAATAAAGAAAACACAATATGAAAAGACTCATATATAAATCACAGTTGGTAGGAGTGGGACTGCTTGCCATGGCTGTAACGTCATGTTCCGACAGTTTCCTCGACGAGAAGATGGTGTCAACCATCACACAGGACTACTTTGAGACTGAACAAGGCCTTGACCAACTCATCGTGTCAACCTACAATGCAGAGCGCTTGCGCCATCCGTACACTGAAGGAGGCTTCATGTTCGAAATTGGCCACGACTGCGGATTGGTGAACAGTCAGAACACCATCAATCAGTTCTCTGCCGCTGCATGGACCACTTCGGGTGCATGGAACACCATTCCTGGCTATGGAAACACCTTCATGGGAACGCAGAGCAAGCAGCAGTCGGGCTTCATCATCAACTGCTACCCGGTGATATCGTGCTGCACCAAGGCCATCACGTCCATACGTTCGGATCAGGCTGCCGGAAAGTATAGTTCCGACCCTGCCTACGCAGCCCAGAGACTGTCGGAGGCTTTGTTCAACCGCGACTATGTACTCTACTCGCTCAATACCGTTTGGGGCGATGTTTACGTACCTACCGAACCAGTGGAGACCACTCCTTCGGTATTCAACTACGCTCGCACTCCGTCTCCCCAGATGTGGAGCATGATGATAGCCGACATGCGCTATGCAGTGGAGAGCCTTCCCGAGTCGTATGCTGACGCTGAGTACGGACGCATCACTAAGTATGCTGCCGCTCACTTCCTTGCAAAGCTCTATCTGCAGAGGGCTCAAGCCGCTCAGTATGGCACTACAGAGTATGGTCGCAATGCTGACGGAACTATCGACACCAGCAACCCGAAGTCATACCTCGGCATGCTCTATAAGGGTAATGTTTCGACCGACCTCGACTCTTGCATCTACTATGCTTCCATGGTGATCAACAGTGGCAAATACACTCCCGAGCCTGTCTATGGCGACATATTCAAGCGCGGCTACCAAGACTGGAGCAACGAGAGCAGCAAGGAAATCATCCTCGCAGCCATGTTCGGCTACGGAACCGACAACTACCGCTACGGCAACCGTACTCCTGTGCTCTTCGCCACAACTTATGTTGACAACAAATGGGGTATTCCTGCCTATACATGGGACAACGAGTCGGCACCCAACACCACGTTCCACAACAACGATTGGGGTTACGATGTGTTTACAGACAAGATCAACGATGCTCGCTTCCAGCAGTCGTTCCACGTAGAATACACAACTGCTATCCAAGGCGGTACGACAACCGTGTATGGTGCCGACGAGCCTTACTATGCATACAACGACGCCAAGAACACTACTTACACTTGGACGCAAGAGCAGGCCGACTACTTCAACACCAACATCCTGCCCACCTACAAGCGTGAGTCATGGGGCGGGCGTCAAGCTGTGGCTGACGAACACAAGATGGGTACTGGCGACCTCGCCTTTGCCTACTTGGAGAACACCAAGGAGACTGCCATCGATGTTGAGGAGGCCGACGCTCAGCCGTTTGTGCTCTTCGCACGCTGGATGAAGAAGGATGGCAAGTACTACTATCGTCCGCAGATTGTGGGCAATGGCAACCACTACTCGTTCGTGAGCAATTTGGGCAAGGGTGTGTCGCAGAACCACTACGGACTAGAGGGAAGCCAACGTCTTGGCTCACCTTGCACCACCAAGTACAACGACCCCAACCGCACCAAGACCAACAGCTACGACGGTACGTTTGACATTCCAATCTTCCGCATTGCCGAGACCTATCTGCTCCGTGCTGAGGCTTACGGCCGCAAGGGTGACTTCAGCAAGGCTTGCGACGACATCAACGTGCTGCGTCAGCGTGCAGCCTTCAAGGCTGGCCAGACCCGCGACGAGGTTATAGCCCGTCTGTATCCCGGACACGAGAGCCTGACAACTGCCGAGCAGCAGTATCCTTACACTGTTGAGGGCGACTGCTACAGCAAGATTAAGGTGGATGAGAGCTATTGGGACGGTGCTTCAGAGAAGAGCAAGAAGGAGAACTACACTCCTGCTGCCAACACCAACGAGAAGCGTTTTGTGGAGTTCATCTACAACGAGTATGCTCGTGAGTTCAACGAGGAGGAAATCTACTATGAGGGTATCCACCACGCAGGCATACAGGCACAGCGCATACAGTGGCACAACCAGATGGGTGCTAACCCCAACAACACCGACTATCCTGTAGGCGATTGGAGCAATGATGTGTCTGACAACGTCACAAGCTCTTCAGGTCAGGACGGAACGGCTAAGGGTGCATTCCAAAGCTACATGACTTTGAAGCCTTTCCACGATGACTTCATCAACCTCTTGACCGATGAGAATGGAAACACGCTCACCGACGAGGCTAAGAAGGCTTATCAGAACC
>CAVHDN010000005.1:0-20544 GCA_963634315.1 Flexilinea sp.
TCTCCCAAATGAGCGACGGGTCGTCCCAAGCGAAGGTCTCCGTGCCCACCAGCGCACCATTGTCGGCAAACTTCATGTACTTGGCAACACCGTCAAGCGTAGTACCAGAATTGTAGGCCTTGGTGGCATAGTTTATTATGCGATACAGTTTGCCATCCTCCGGAACAAACACTGCAGTGCCGGCAGGTGTCCCACCATTGGCACTCATGCCGTCATCATTCACCGACACAGCATCCGAATAGCCCGACACCTTGTCGCACTTCACTGCCTTCAGGCGGAAATAGTAGATTTTCTTGGCCTGCAAACCATTGATGACCCACGAAGTCTCGTTGCCATCCACCGTGGCCACCTGCACATATTCCTCTCCATCCTCCGACTGTTCCACTATGGTGGAAGTGACGTCCTGCTCACTGTTCACCCACGTGAGAGCAACCGATGTGCCGCCCACCACAGTCGCTTTCAATCCTGACGGAGGCATGAGGTAGTCACTCTTGTGCGCAAGACCGTTTATATATTTCTCGATGTTGCTGTAGCCATCGCCATTGACATCACCGTTTGCATCGTTCTTTGTCTTGTCGGTGCCGTTGGCATCCTCCCACTCGTCAGGCATTCCGTCATTGTCGGTGTCCTGCAGAGCCGAACCGCCAATGAGCGTGCCTATGCCACCCACATCATTCTCATTGTCTATGAATGCACCCTTAGTTCCGAGCGACACGAGCTGCTCCACTATACGCTTGTCATGCTCGTCACGCACACGCGAAGCACCCACATGTTCCACCACATCATAATAAGCCTCCTCGGCTGTCTTCAAGTTCATGGGATGTGAAGTGTTGAAGTTGGGGCTGCTCATTGGCGTAGCATCGTTATAGTCGGTGATGAGTGTTCCGTTCAGCACACCATCGCGGTCACCATCAGTATAGTTTCCTGTGCTGTACAGATGGTCGGTGGTAGTCCACTGGTCAAAATACTTGTTGGTACTGCCACTGCTCGGCCCCATTATGAAGTAGTTGTTTATCACGTCCTGATAGTGGTCGGCAGCCGAGTGTCCACCAACGACCGCACTGGCATAGTTATACACTACATTATTATAATACTGCACGCCACACTTCATCTTCGGGTTGCGGCTCTTGTTGTCGGTCCAAAGACAGTGGGCTATAGTCCAGTTTGTCGTTCCGTCGGTTATGGCTCCGAACCGCTGCGGGTCTATGCCTTCGCTTATTATGCAATTCTGCCATGTTATGTCTTTGGCGTTGGTTATGTGCACGTTGTCCCACCGCCCCCAAGATATGGAGCAATGGTCAAGTATTACGTTGGAACAGTTGTCGAGCGTCAGTGTACACTTCTTTTGGTTCAGCGCGATGCCGCCCCTCATGCGCACATAGCGAATGATGATGTTGGAGTTGTCCGACGCTATCACCCGTCCACCGTAGATGGTTATGCCCTCTCCCGGTGCCGTCTGTCCTGCTATGGTCACATTGCTCGCTATGGTTATGCTTCCGTTGGTTATGTCTATCACACCGCCCATGTCAAACACCACAATGCGATTTGGTTGGCTCACCGCATCGGCCAGTGACCCTGAGCCCGATGCGTTAAGGTTTGTCACATGCACCACTGTGCCGCCTTTGCCGCCGGTGGCATAGGCACCATAGCCTTCCGCTCCGGGAAAGGCCAGCCGTTGAGCCTGCATCATGCCACACGACATGGTTGCTACGGCCAACGCCAATAAGTTTTTTCTCATACTGCTTTTGTTTTGTTAGTAGTTTTCAGTTTGACTTTTATGGGCGCAATGGTCCATCTGTACAATCTTCTTTGCAAAGGTACAGAAAAACAAGGTCAAACCTATAGGTCTGCCAATACTTTTTTCGGAGAATACTTAAAAGGTCCGGACTGCCCTACTCTTCCTCAAGATACCACTTGGAGTATTCCACATAGTGGGCGGCGAAGCTCTCAGCCTGATCGGGTCTTGTGTTTTTAATGAACTTTGCGGGCACTCCACCCCATATCTCGTGAGGCCCTATCTTCGTGCCTTGGAGTACAAGCGCACCGGCTGCCACGATGGCCCCCTCGCCCACATCACATCTGTCGAGCAGCGTGGCACCCATACCCACGAGTGCGCCGTCACGTATGGTGCAGGCATGTACAGTGGCGTTATGGCCTATAGAGACGTTGTTGCCTATCACCACGGGGCCGGTGGTATTGGTCACGTGTATGCACGCCCCATCCTGCACGTTCACTGCATTTCCAATAGTAATGGGAGCCACATCGCCCCTCACCACAGCGTTAAACCACACCGAGCAGTTGTCGCCCATGGTCACCTCGCCCACTATCGTGGCGTTCTCGCTGAAATAGCAGTCCTTTCCCCATTTCGGAGCCAATCCTTTTATAGTCTTTATCAATGCCATATATATCGTTTTTGTCTGTAGCGCAACCTTTCGCTACACCCTTTGTCTTTATCCCTGCACTTATGTCAAGCCGTAAGCACTTTGTCGCGCCCGTCTCATTCCGCGCACAAAATTAGCATTTTTCAGCAATCAAACGGCAAAATGCCGTATATATGTTCACATTCTGATGCGAAGCAATGCAAAACATGCACAAAACTTTAAGGTGTTTCTAAAAAAACATTATAATGATGCATTAAAACGATGGGGCACGTTTTGTCATCTGACAAAGCCAATTTATAACCCCCATAAAAGACAAGTCTGCTATATTTGCGTTTAAAAGCCCACTTCGAAAAAATCTTCGAACTTTGCTACTTCCTTATAACCTTAATACTCTTGCCACCTTTCCTAACGACATACACACCATGAGGCAGATTGCCGTCAGCCATACGCCGTCCGCTAAGGTCGTAAATGACCGTAGCGCCGTCAGCTTCCACAGTTTCAGTCGTCTCTATGCCTGCAGAGCCGTCGGGCAAAGTCACCAAGAGCTCGGCCGAAGGCCATGTCAATTCACCATTCTTGCTTGCACGCACCGTCAAGCCGTAAGTCTTGCCAGGTTCCAGTCCACTGAAGGTGTAGGAAGAGAGGCCACTTGTCTCCTTGCAGTTGTAGGTGGCTATAGGCGTTCGCGTCTCCTTGTGGCAGTCCACGAGCACATCGTCCAAGTACAAAGCACCTGCAGTGCGCTCAAAGCGCAGACGTACGGAGTCGGACATGGCAAAGCTGTAGTTGCGACTCATGCCTATGTTGTTCATGCTTGAACCTTGTGCAAACACAAGCGAGTCAACCGTCTGCCAAGCACCATCGGCATGGTTCTCCACCCGCATTGTTCCCTGGGTATAGGTGGTTGCCTTTATCCAGAACGACAGCGACGACATGCGTGTTTCGGGATAGGCCACGGTGAGGAAGTCAGCGTTCTTTGTCATGCGGAACGCAGGTGCGGACTTGCCGCAAAAGCTGTCCGACGAGATGAACGAACCGCAAAACTGCCACGAGTCGGGCATGCCACTAGCACGGTTGGTGAAGTCGTAGCCCTCCGACGTGGTCTCCTCGCTAAACGAGTGCTCCGTCAGCGTCACCTCATAGGTGTCAGCATCGGTTACATCCTGCCATGTGGCGTTGAAGCCATGCGACGTTATGTCGTCGGCGGCCAAACCCTGCGGCTGGAACTTCACAAAGGGGATGGGCGTGGTAGCGACCTTCACTGTCACCGTATCCGACAAGTAGGAGCCGCGCTTGGCACACATGAGCAGTTCATAGTCGGTGTCGGGAGTGAGGTTGTCTATCGTAATGGTGTCGGCAGCACCGAAGTCCTTGTTGTAATAGCCACTCACCACCGACGTGGAGTCACCTTCAACGCGGTACATGCTCAAAGTGTAGTGGTTGGCGTAAGGCACATTGTCCCAAGCCACGGTGAGCACACTGTCCTGAATGTCGGTCACGGCCAAAGCGGGTGCGGCAATGTTCAGTTTCATGCCAGCGAGAGTCAACTCTATCAGACTGTCATTTTCATAGATATCGTCAAGACACAGCAGAGTGTCGTTTGCCCACGACTGCATGGTCCAGTTTGTCACATTGCTAACACCAGGGAACGGGTCACCAGCAGTACTCGTAGAGGAGCGGCGGTTGTCGGCCTCAATCAAGTCAACACGTTGGTGACTCGAATTGGTGTTCACTCTGTTAAGGGTCCAAGCCTCATTGTCTATATCTATGTGCCACATGAGCATGCCATGACCAGGAAGATAAGCGTCCCACCCTTTCTTCTGACGGTTCTCAAGCACATAGAACTCGTTGGGGTTGTCCTTCACCGACACACGGTAGGCCATATTGCAGTCCTTAAGGTCGGGCAATGTGCTTATGGTGTCGGTGCTGTCGGTAAGCTCGGTATATTCAAGCCATCCCAGTTCGCCCCGTTCAAAGGCAGAGAACGTTGGCGGCGTGTTCATGTTGTTGTTGTAGGAGCCTTGGTCCATGGTGTCGAAATCGCCAGGAGTGAACGACGAACCGGAGTAGGTGTCGTAGTGGTCCATGAGACCAAGCACATGGCCAAACTCGTGTACGAACGTGCCTATGCCGGTGAGCTGTCCACCGCTGTAGCCCCTTATCTCGTTGCCACACGCATAACTGTTTATATACATACTGTCAAGCATGAGACTGCCCTTGCCAAACTCCTCGTAGGTGTAGGAATGAGGCCATATGGTGCTTGTTCCGCCACCGTCGGCCTCGCCTCCGCCAGCATAGATGAAGTAGATGTTGTCAACATAGCCGTCGCCATTGGTATCGTATTTGGAGAAGTCCACCAAACTATCGGCCAGCGTACAAGCATCATAGACGAAGTCGTGGAGACGGTCCATGTCATCGCTGCCACTGGTGTTGGCACCATAGTAAGAATATGATTTAGGCAACGCCACAGGCCCCACCACATCGAACGTAGGCTTGAACAGTCCATTGGAGCAGTCGATGTAGAAGTCGCGGGCACTGCCGTTGGCCCCATTAGAATAAGTGAAGCCCTCCTTGTTGAGCAAGTCATTGTAGAAAGAGTGTGTGCCAGTACCCAGTTTGAACGTCTTGTCGCTGAACGACACAAGTATCACCAGCGAGTGTTGCTCGCCTATGGTGGGGAAGTCGCGTATCAAGAGGCGCTTAGGCCCCGACGACGCTTGATGCATCACGCCCTTAGCGTTGTTGCCCGCACTGTTACGTCTGTTACGCAAGGCAAGTCGGCTACTGCGCTCAGAGTTGAACGCAGCCATTATTGCCGTCACGTCTTGGCTGTTCAAAAAAGCGTTGGCTTCAGTCTTCCTCTTGTCGGCATTTGCAGCAATGATGCCACTGCCACATATGGACCCATTCTTGATGGCTGCATACTCGTAGTTGCCAGTGGCCATATTGAGGAACAATGGATGGTTGTCTTCGGTGAAAGCCATGTGTCCGTGCTCGTCACCGCGCACTGTTATGCTCACAAGCGAGCCATCGGCTTGCCTAATCTTCCTTACCTTCGGGTCGGCAGGTATGCTGACAGCCGTCTGCGCAAAGCAGACAACCATGAGCAAACCAGCCAGTAGTCGTTTAGTTGTCATCTTTTTATTTTATTACAATCTTGCTTGTGGTCTTCATACCACCCTTGCCTGTAGCCACAACCACATAGACACCCTTGCCCATGGAACCAGTGGCCACGGTGTTGCCTGCAACCTGTGCAGCCAACTTGCCGTCGAGCGTGAACACACTCATAGCGCTTGCGCCCTCGGCCACGATGCTGCCGTTGCCGAAGCTTATGCCCATGCCGTTGGCCGACACGTTGGCAATGCCCGATGGAACGCCCACAGTAACCAAGCACGTCACCTTCACGTTTCCTGCAGTGATATTAATGGTAGCAGAGCCAGCCTTGTTGGCAATAATCCTTATCTCAGCCTTGTTGCCCTCAAGCGGGTTTACCTCTACATCAGCCACATTAGCGTCCGACGAGGCACAATCAATAGTTTCGGAAGTAGAGCCATAGACTGTTGCCATGATGCTTGCCGTGGCCTTTTCCTCCATGCTTACAGAGTAAGAGCTAAGCAACAGAGCCAACGGTTCGTTGTCGAAGAACAGCACGGGAAGGCCATCGTTGCCTTTCCACGGAGCAGTGGTGTTGTCGCCATAGGCGTAGTCAAGACCTGTGAAGAACACCTTCTTGAAGTCGGCAGCAGCCATCGTGGCCCCATCTACCGACTTGTCGTTGGCAGAAGTCACTGCCTTGCCAAGCACAGTCACAGTGTCGGCCACATAGTTGTTGGCCAGCCCCACCTCATAGTAGTGCTTCTCGCCAGCCTCATAGGTCTCGTTGGCTATGGTCCAACCCACAATAGCATGAGCCACGGTGTCGGTAGCGTTGTCGCTGTTGGTGCTTACGGACACAGCCGACACGTTGTTCTTCACCACCACAGTATCCTTATGAGTCCAGTCGCTGCCAAGATAACCAATGATGCCGGCGGCGGAAAGGCCACGCCAACGTGGAGCGTCGACCAGTATGGTGCCCGTTGCCACATTGTTGGCCACACCACCGCGAGAGCCGTTGTCGCCCACAATGCCGCCCACGGTGTGGTTAGCGTGCAGTTGTATGTCGGCGCGGCAGTCACTAACGCTTGTGCCTGTGCTCATGGAACCAACCATACCGCCGAGGCCATTAGCCGCAGTAAACTGTCCCTTGGTCGCCGAGGCCTTTATGGCAGATGATGTGAGCAGCTCACCAGCCACTCCGCCCACCGACGATGCACTCGGCAGATTGATTGTGCCACGGAAAGAGCAGCCATCAACAAGGCTATAGAGGGCCGCACGTCCTACGATGCCGCCCGTTATGGCGTCGGTATTGCCCGTAGAGTCATTAACGGTAGCGTCGAACACATGTATATTGCTTATGGTGTCGCCCACACTTTGTGCCGCCAGCACACCGGCATATTGGTTGTCGGAAGTGACGTTAAGCATGGGGCTAACTATAGTCAGGTTCTTTATCTTAGCACCCTGCGACAGCGAACTGAACAGTCCTGCGTTGGTACTGGTGGTCTCTATGCTAAGGTTGCTCAAGGCATGACCATCGCCATCGAACGTTCCAGAGAAAGCATCAATCGGTTGCCAGTCTTGGTTGGCCGTGCTGAGGTCTATGTCGTTGGCCATCTTGTAGCAGGCCGACGGCTCCACTGCTACCTGCATCATGTCGCCAGTGGTTGAGATGATATAGGGGTTGCCGGATGTTCCGTCACCGCCGTTGCTGAACTTGCTGAACGGAAGTGAGTAATACTCAAGCGTGTATTTCTCTGTATCCTGATTGAGATATACAATGACGAGCTCCGGTTTCAGAGGGTCGAACGTCATCAGGTTGGCACTGTACAGCTTACCCTTTGCGTCGTCGCTACCCCACTCCTTAATAACGTTGCCCTGCTCGTCGCCAATGCGGAAGTAGGTATCGATGGTGGTGGTGTTCTCCTGTTTTATCTTGGCTATGTAGAGATATTCAAGAGCATCGTCGGTATTGAACACGTAGGGACTCATGAGCGTGTTGCTCATGTTGGGTGTGAACAACTGTCCCCTTGGACCGAGGTTGAAGCTCGTGTAGTGGTCGAGCGACAGGTCTCTGTTGAACCAGCCGAGTCGGGCTATGAGATTGCCGTCTTCATCCACGTCGCCAGTGCCCATTTTCATTACATATATGTAGTCGTCGCCCTTGGGACAGCGGTTGATGTCGGTGGATATCTGCTGGCCGTTGAGCACTGCGGGGAACGTGGTCTGCTTGGTGCAGCTAGGCACGTCCACCATCTGCACCTGCTCCACTCCGTCTATACTCTGCATGAAAAGCACTTGTGTCTCGTGGCCTTTCACGTCGGCAAGATACTGATAGGTGTTCACCACATTGTCGCACACGGTCTTCACGCTGTCACCTTTGGAGTCATACACCACAAAGGCATACTTGTAGTCGTCGTCGGAGAGCATATAGTCGTAGAAGGTCACCACGTAGGCCAGTTTGCCGTCATTGGTGAAGTAGTTCTTCGACAGGTCGTCGCTGCTCATCGTTCCAAACGAAGCCATTCTAAGGAAAGCGTCCGACGGACAGTTGAGCGGCACCGACAGGGAGTCTTGCAGTTGGAACTTCTCGTTGTACGACTTGACAATATAGCGGTTGTCGGTGGCGTATATCTGTTCATAGGTGGCGGAGTCAACGCCCTCGACATAAGGCTTGGCATAGTGTGAAAGCACATAATGGGCCTTGCCGTCGATGAAGTAAACGTTTATGGGTGCACCGAGGTCGCTCATCACCAGCAGTTCCGGGTCAATGGCAAACGAGTGCTCCACGGTTGGCGTGGTGGCATTCCATCCCGGAGCCTTTATCACGTCGAAACGATTTACATACATTCCGTCCTCCTCTTGCGCATAGCTGAGTATGAACCTCTGGTACTTGGTCCAGGCGTTGACCTGCTCGTTGACAAGCATGCCCGAGCCATAGAACTCCAGAAGGAAAGAGCCGTCAAGGTGATATACCCGCGTGATATACTGGTCGGCGTAGTTGTTGCTGGCGTTGCCCACAGCGTGCAGTTCCACAAGCACCTCCTTGCTTGCGTCGTCACGGTCGAAGAGCTTGCTCGTGACATCGCCGAAGAGCGCAATTTGGTTCACCTGCAGAGTGTCGGGCACATCCACCTTTATCGTGCCTGCCACGTTGTGGTCGCCATCGTATATGGTGAACGTTGACGAGCCGTAATAGTAGCCGTTGACCTCATACGACTGTGTGTACATCCAGTAGGTGCCGTCGGGACTGCCAATGTAGCCGTAGGCTTCGGTCTCTTGGGTTAGTATAGGCCCGTCGCTGGCCTTTGGTGCTGTGGCCATGGCGCCCTTGCGCACGTCGCTAAGCATTGGCGTGCCGAACCCTTTGTCGGGCATGTTCGAAACCAAATGCAAAGGTGCTGCGCCGAGGGGCTTTGTCTTTATCTTGCCCGTCAGTACGTTTGTAGCGTTAGCTGCCAATGTTCCCGCCAGTGTTCCCGCCAAGAGAAGCGGCAGGATGAGATTGTAGAATTTGCTCATAGAGTTATCTTAGTGTGTTGATTATTCCGTTTTATTGTTAGCCTTTACCTATGTTGTCTTGTCAGTCTTTACCATATTATATATGGGGCGTCGTCTCATACCTCGGTCACCCTTAGCCTTTCCGTTTTGATGTAATAGGTGCAATTTACGGCTGCAAAGTTATCAATAAAAGGGCTATCGGGCATTGGCCATCAAGCTTTTAACACATATTTTCTGCATAAGGCACACATTTAGCGGTCGAAAAGCATAGCTTTAGAAACCGTAAAGCATAGCTTTAGCAGTGCTAAAAGGCATCAACAGCAAAAAGCACGGACATTGTTTGC
This sequence comes from Flexilinea sp., assembly GCA_963634315.1. GTDB lineage: Bacteria > Bacteroidota > Bacteroidia > Bacteroidales > Bacteroidaceae > Prevotella. The sequence goes on from CAVHDN010000005.1 coordinate 9,320, forward strand.
ACTTGTCGCCCATTTGGACTATCTTTGTATAGAAAACCTAACAAACGAAAAAACGACATAAAACCATGAGAGAAGAAGTGCTTACAGCCATAAAGACACGGCGGAGCTGCCGCCGCTATGGCAAGGAACAAGTGAAAGACGAAGACCTCAAGGCTGTGCTCGAGGCTGGAACTTATGCCCCAACGGCCAAAGGAATGCAAGATCCCTACATCGTAGCGGTGCAAAACGAGGCCGACCTCAAACAGCTCGCGACCATGAACGCCGCCGTGATGGGCACATCGGCCAACCCCTACTACGATGCTCCCACCTACATACTCGTGTTTGCCACCGACGGAGGACACAACGCACTGCAGGACGGGAGTTGCGTGCTGGAGAACATGATGCTGGCCGCACATGCCGTGGGACTGGCCACATGTTGGATAAACCGCGAACGAGAGATGTTTGAGACACCGGAGGGCAAGGCTCTAATGGCCAAGTGGGGACTGCCCGAAGGACTCATGGGCGTGGGGGCATTGTCGATAGGCTATGCCGAAGGCCCGATAAAAGCCCCAAAGGAACGCAAGGAGGGCTACTACAGGATTGTGTAGTCACATGGGCATTACCACAACAACAAACACGATTGCTACCATGAGAATACAATTGAATGTAGAATACAACGCAGCCGACGGTGAGGCTCTGTGGGTGAACTTCCTGCAGGGCAAAGGCGTGGGCGGATGTGAGAGTGTGCGCATGGTCTCCGCCAATGGGAGGCTTTGGACATGCGAGACTAACAGAGTGGCCGACGCACAGGGTCACATTGACTACTATTATAGTGTGACGCGCGACAACCAGCCCTTCCGAAAGGAGTGGGCTGTGGTGCCCCACCGCATTGCGCTTCTGGCCAAGCGCGCCTCCAAGTACACCACTTGGGACCACTGGACCGACATTCCCGACAACGCCCACCTGTACAGTTCGGCTGTGACCGAGTGTGTTCAGGCACGCAAAGGGCGGAAGTGCCAACACACGTCTGACAGCGAGGCTACACTCATATTAAAGGTGCGTGCGCCACAACTGCGCTCTGCCGAACGGCTGGCCTTGCTGGGGTCGGACAACGCGGTGGGAGCGTGGACAGCACTCAAGGCATTGGAGATGACAGAGCAGCAACCTGGTGAGTGGGTGGCGGCCATCGACCCCACGCAGTTTGCCTCACGGCGGTTCGAGTTTAAGTTTGCGGCTCTCGACAGCGACAAAGATGTCACACCCTTCTGGGAGACTGGCAACAACCGAGTGTTTGACTTGCCCTACATAAACAGTGGTGAGGCCGTGGTGTGCGAACTTACGGAGGCACACTTCGACAGAGCACCGTGGCGGGCGGCTGGCACAGTGGTGCCTGTGTTCTCGCTACGTTCGGAGGGAAGTTTCGGTGTGGGTGACTTCGGCGACCTTGCGCTCATGGTCGATTGGGTGGCAAAGACAGGACAGGAGGTTCTGCAGATACTGCCCGTGAACGACTCTACCATCGACTACAAGTGGACCGACTCTTATCCCTACAACGCCATAAGCATCTACGCCCTCCACCCGCAATATATCGACTTCAGACAGTTGCCCGAACTCAACGACGCTACTTCACGCAAGCACTATGCGGCTTTGCAACATGAGCTCAACGCTCTGCCTACTATCGACTATGAGCGTATGATAAAGGCCAAGATGGACTATCTGCGCAAACTATACGCTCAAGAGTGCGGCAAAGTGTTGCGCAGCCGGCGGTTCTGGACATTCGTGGCCGACAATGCCCACTGGCTTGTGCCCTATGCGGCATTCTGCCACTTCCGCGACATCTATGGCACTGCGCAGTTTGAGCTTTGGCCCGAACACAACCATCCCGACAAGAAGACTTTGGAGGAGATGGCAAAGCCACGCACCAAGACTGGCAAGAGCATGGCCTTTTGGTACTATGTGCAATATGTGCTTGACACACAGCTCAAGGCCGCACACAACCATGCCAGAGCCATGCGTGTGGTGCTCAAGGGCGACATACCAATAGGCATAAGCCGCCATGGGGTTGAGGCATGGATGCAGCCCGCATTGTTCAATATGGACGGACAGACGGGCGCACCACCCGACGACTACTCCGACAAAGGTCAGAACTGGGGCTTCCCCACCTACAATTGGGAGGCCATGATGGCAGATGGCTGTGCGTGGTGGATGGCTCGTTTTGGCAAGATGGCTGAATTCTTCGATGCTTACCGTATAGACCACGTGCTGGGTTTCTTCCGCATTTGGGAGATACCCACTCATTCGGTACATGGACTACTAGGACAGTTCGTACCGTCGAGGGGCATGACGGTGGAGGAGATTGAGGCTTACGGCTTGAGTTTCAAGGCCGATGAGTTCACACAGCCCTACATCACCGACAGCGTAATAGACCGCGTGTTTGGCCAAAAGGCTAAGGCGGCCAAGGCTTATCTCAACGCTTTGGATGAGGGGCGTTATGCCATGAAGCCTGAATATGACACGCAGCGCAAGGTGGAGGCGGCTTTCGCCAACATGAAAGATGACGACTCCAATCTACTGAAGGAAGGGTTGTACAGACTCATAAGCGATGTGCTCTTCGTTGGCGACAGGAAAGACGCTCGACTGTATCATCCGCGTGTGGCGGTACAGAATGATTTTGTGTTTGAGGCGTTAAGCGACGAGGAGAAGACAGCGTTCAACCGTCTCTACGACGACTACTTCTACCACCGCAACATTGTGCTATGGCGTGATGAGGCATTGCGCAAACTGTCCATGTTGACCCAATCCACACGCATGTTGCCCTGCGCCGAAGACCTCGGCATGGTACCTTCATGTGTACCGGGTGTGCTCAACGAACTGCGCATACTGTCGCTCGAGATACAGTCGATGCCAAAGGAATATGGCATAAGGTTCGGGCGTTTGTCACACAACCCCTACCGTTCGGTATGCACACTGTTCACACACGACATGCCAACACTGCGGCAATGGTGGGAAGAAGAACCTGAACGTACACAGGACTACTACCAAACGATACTCCACCGTGGCGGTAATGCACCCCACCCGCTACCCGGTTGGTTGGCCAAAGACATAGTGTCGCGCCACCTCATGTGTCCGTCCATGCTCTGTTTGGTGTCAATCCAAGACTGGCTCGCCATCAATGAACGTCTGCGTCTGCCCGACTTCAACGCAGAGAGGATAAACGTTCCAGCCAATCCGCACAACTACTGGCACTACCGCATGCACATCAACATTGAGCGACTGTTGGCAGCCAAAGATTTAAACAACGACATCAAGACCATGATAGGCGACAGTGGGCGACGTTGAGAGGCTCACTACGGCAAATAGTAGGTCATGTCGAATAGAACAATAGCTTCGACATTACCCCAAATATAGGGGAAAGGGGGAACGGCGTGGTCTTGAGACCTCTTCCGTTCCCCCCTTTCATTTATTGCGTGGTTGAACAATTACTCCGACTCAGGAGCTTTGTCTATCAAATCCATGAATTGGTCAAGCTTTGGAGTGATGATAATCTGTGTGCGGCGGTTGCGCTGCTTGCCAGTCTCAGTGGAGTTGCTGGTGAGCGGATTATACTCGCCACGACCACCTGCAGTGAGACGCTTCGGGTCAACGCCATACTGGTTTTGCAGAGCCTGGACCACGCTTGATGCACGGAGGCACGACAAGTCCCAGTTGTTCCTGATGTTCTTCATCGATGCAGCAGAGGTGTTCACGGCAACGTTGTCGGTGTTGCCCTCAATGAGCACATCGTAGTCGTTGTAGTCCATTATAATCTTTGCAATCTTGCTAAGCGTCTCGGCTGCTCGGTCGTTAATCTCATAGCTGCCACTCTTGTAGAGCATGTTGTCGGCCAGAGATATGTAAACCACACCCTTCAGCACCTGCACGTCCACCTCCTTCAGTTCCTCCTTGCTCAGTGAGCGTGTGAGATTGTTGGTCAACACCATGTTGAGCGAGTCGCTCTTGCTCTTCACCTCAACAAGATGGCGTATGTACTGGTTCGACTCGTTAATCTGGTCAACGAGCTTGTCAATGCTCACATTGTTCTGACTGGCATTGGTGAGACTCTTGTCGAGCGAACTCTGTAGGGCTGCATAAGCCTTCTTTTGCTGTTCCAACTGCTCCTCCAGACTTGACACGCGTGTGCGGCTGGCCGCCAAATCCTCTTTGGCCGTTTGGTAGTTCTTGGTCAGTTCGCTGTTCTCAAGCCGACAGTTTTCCAAGTCTTTCTTGCTGGCGCAACTGCTAAAGAGCAATCCGCCTACCAACAGTGTGGCTAAAATAAAACTTTGTCTTCTCATCTTCTTATTGTCTTTATTTGTTTCACTTTCAACTCGCATTGTCGATGCAAAGTTACCTATATGACGTACAAAGCAAAGGAAAGTGACACGGAATTAATCTTAATTAAAGCTTTTTGTGGCCTTGAAACGCACATCAGTAGAGCAAGAGAAGCCCTGCGAGACCACTATAGCATATCATTTTGATGGGGTTAATCTTCATGTACCTCGTGCCTACAAACGTGGCCACAAACAGTGCTACGCTTATGCAGAACTGCCAAGGGTTGACCCGTGGCGAGGAGAAGTTGTCCTCGGTCATTAGTAGCAACGCCGCCGCTCCAAGCAGTCCAACCACCGCAGGGCGCAAGCCGCTGAACACCGACTGCACGACGGGCGTGTTCATGTACTTGAGGAACATCTTGCTTATCAATATCATCAGTACCAACGAAGGCAAGACAAGTGCGAAGGTGGCAGTGAAACTGCCAAGCACCGACATGGCAGTGCCATAACCGGCATTGTGCACGGCGGTGTAGCCGCAATAAGTGGCACTGTTGATACCTATCGGACCAGGAGTCATCTGGCTTATGGCCACTATATCGGTGAACTCACTCGTGGTCAACCAGTGCCAGTTGTGTACCACTTCGCCCTGTATGAGCGACAACATGCCATAGCCACCGCCAAAGCCGAACATCCCAATGACGAGAAACGTAGTGAAAAGGTGCAGGAATATCATTTCTCAGTAGGTTTAATGAATGTGCCATAAAGGTATCCGCCTATTCCGGCCATGACTATTATGGCTATGGGCGACACACCCAAGGCCCAGATGGCCAACGCTCCGGCTATAGGTATCCAGCAGTTGGCCAGTCCTATCTTTGCACTACGTGCGAGGTTGAACGTTGGTGCCGCTATCAAGGCCACCACTGCAGGGCGCACGCCACGGAAGATGGCGGCCACAACCTTGTTGTCTTCAAACTGATGGAAGAAGATGGCTATGAGCAGAATGACCAGAAACGAAGGCAGAGCCGTGGCCAAGGATGTGCACAGGGCACCGCGCGTCTTGCGCATCTTGTAGCCAATGAAGGTACTGATGTTTATGGCGAACACCCCCGGGCAGCTTTGCGCAATGGCTATTATGTCCACCAAGTCCTCCTTGGTCACCCACTTGTGGTTGTCAACCACCTCCCTCTCTATTATGTCTATCATGGCGTAGCCACCGCCAAAGGTGAACAAGCCTATCTTGAAGAACGTCTTGAAACTCTCCAAGTAAATGTTAGGCGAAGGCGACCCCGTTGTTGCTGTCTGCATTGTGTGCTTGATATGAAATTTGGAGTTGGGGAGACCTGCATACAATCTCCCCAACCCCAAAACATAGAACTATGCCGTTATGGCATTCATTTCTTAAAATTCTCTATCCACTCACGGGCGTTGACAAACGCCTCTATCCATGGTGTCACCTCATCGCGCCCAACACGGTTGAGCGGATAGTAGGCGTTGTTCCATGGGAAGCAGGCACGCTCCAAGTGGGGCATCATGGCCAAGTGGCGTCCATCAGCCGATGCGATGCCCGCAACGGCATAGTCGGAGCCGTTAGGATTGCCGGGATACTCGTCGTAGGCATACTTCAGCACCACGTTGTAGTGGTCCTCAGGATAAGGAAGCGAGAACTTGCCCTCTCCATGAGCCACCCAAATGCCGAGCTTGCTACCGCTAAGCGAGCCGAACATAACACTGTTGTTCTTCGGGACGCTCACACCGAGGAAGGCCGACTCAAACTTGCGCGAGTCGTTATGCAGCATTTTGCTCTGCTTCTCGTCGCCACCAGTGATGAGTCCAAGCTCCATCATCAGCTGACAGCCGTTGCACACGCCGAGCGAAAGGGTATCCTCGCGAGAATAGAACTTGTCGAGAGTCTCCTTGGCCTTGGGGTTGTAGAGGAAAGCTCCAGCCCATCCCTTAGCCGAACCGAGTACGTCACTGTTGGAGAAGCCTCCACAGAACACAATCATGTTGATGTCTTCCAAAGTCTCGCGGCCACTGATGAGGTCGGTCATCATCACGTCCTTCACGTCAAAGCCGGCAAGATAGAGCGAATAGGCCATCTCGCGCTCACCGTTGGTACCCTTTTCACGTATGATGGCAGCCTTTATACCACTTGGAGTGCGGCGGTCGGGCGATATGCCATACTGCGACATTTTGCCGGTGAAGCCATGTTTGATGCTATATTCAATGGGTTGCTCCGCATAGTTGATGAACCTCTTGCTTGCACAGCCGTTCTTGCTTTGGTCACGGTCAAGCAAATAGGAAGTCTTGAACCACAAGTCGCGCATCTGTTCTATGTCTATCTCGTGCTCGTTGTCGCCAAACTTCAGTGTGAGGCTGCGGTTGTCGGGTGTGGGATAGCCAATCTTGGCAAAGCCTACACCAGCGTCTTCGAGCAACTTCCTCAGCTCATCCTTGTGTGCATCGGCCACTTCTATCACTACGCCGGGATTTTCGGCAAACAGCGTCTTCACCACATCACCATCACCACACAGATCATGGAGGTTTATGTGCATGCCACCCTTGGTATTGGCAAAGCACATCTCAAGTAGCGTGGTTATGAGTCCGCCAGCCGAGATGTCGTGCCCAGCCATTACCAACCCCTTATTTATGAGTTCCTGAACAGCATTGAACGCATCGCAGAAGTACTCAGGGCTCTTCACCGTAGGCACATCATCACCCACCTTGCCAAGACTTTGCGCAAACGCGCTGCCGCCCAAGCGCTGCTCGTCGAAGGAGAAGTCGATGTGGTAGAGCGACGCATGCTTGTCGTTGACCACAACTGGCGACACCACCTTGCGCACATCCGACACTTCGCCGCCTGCGCTCACGATGACCGTTCCCGGCGATATTATCTTTTCGCCATTGGGATATTGTTGGCTCATGGACAACGAGTCCTTGCCCGTAGGCACATTGACATGTATGTCACAGCAGAAGTCGGACAACGCCTTTACTGCAGAATAGAGTCGAGCATCCTCACCCTCCTGCGAACGGCAAGGCCACATCCAGTTGGCCGACAGGCTCAAGCTCTTCATGCCCTCGCTCAGCGGTGCCCAAACAATGTTGGTCAACGCCTCTGCCACTGAAAGCACACTACCGGCTTCGGGCGATGCGAGTCCAGCCTGCGGAGCATGGCCGAGTGCTGTGGCTATACCCTTGCGGCCACGGTAGTCGAGAGCCACCACACCACAGTCGCTCAACGGCAGTTGCAGTTCGCCTTGGCACTGCTGACGTGCTATCTTACCCGTCACCGAACGGTCAACCTTGTTGGTCAACCAGTCCTTGCAGGCCACTGCCTCAAGCTGCAGCACACGTTCTATGTGACTGTTCAGACCATCAAAGCTGCCTGGCTTCGTTGTGTAATCTACGCTTTCGTAGTGACGCTCAACGGTATTGTCGGTCATAACCGTCTTTGGCGAGTGGCCGAACATCTGTGCCACGTCGAGGTCGAAAGGCTTCACGCCATCGCCTTGCACGAAGCTGAAGTGGGCGTCGCCCGTGGTCTCGCCCACCACATACATCGGTGCACGCTCGCGTTCGGCTATCTTGCGCACATGCTCAATGTGCTTCTCGTCAATGAGTAGTCCCATGCGCTCTTGGCTCTCGTTGGCTATTATTTCCTTGGAACTTAGCGTCTTGTCGCCAATGGGCAGCTTGGTCATGTCTATGCGGCCTCCGCACTCTTCGACAAGTTCCGACAGACAGTTCAAGTGGCCAGCCGAGCCATGGTCGTGTATGCTCACCACGGGGTTTACCTCCTCTTCGCACAGTGCACGCACCAAGTTATAGGCACGCTTCTGCATTTCCGGGTTGGCTCGTTGCACGGCGTTCAGCTCTATGCCATTCGAATAGCGGCCAGTGTCAACCGATGACACGGAGCCTCCGCCCAAACCGATGCGGTAGTTATCGCCGCCCACCACGACAACCTTGTTGCCTTTCTGTGGTTCTTTCTTAAGGCAATCACGCTTGGTGCCATAGCCAACGCCGCCGGCAAGCATGATTACTTTATCGTAGGCATACTTCTCGTCTCCTTCCTTATGCTCAAACGTGAGCACAGAACCGCAGATAAGCGGTTGGCCGAACTTGTTTCCAAAGTCGCTCGCACCGTTAGAAGCCTTTATGAGTATCTGTTCTGGAGTCTGGTAGAGCCATTGGCGCACGGGAAGAATGTCTTCCCAATCGCGCACCCCACCAACGCGCGTGCTCAGCTCGTCCTCTTTCAGACGTGGGTAGGCTGTCATATATACTGCCGTGCCGGCTATTGGCCACGAGCCTGTGCCGCCACCCATACGGTCGCGTATCTCACCTCCCGTACCAGTGGCCGCACCGTTGAACGGCTCAACCGTGGTGGGGAAGTTGTGGGTCTCAGCCTTGAGCGAGATGACGCTCTCTATGTCTTTAATGACGAAGTAGTCGCTTGTGGACTGGTCTTGCGGGGCGAACTGCTCCACCACCGGCCCTTGTGCAAAGGCCACATTGTCCTTGTAGGCCGACAAAATCCTGTTGGGGTTCTCCTTTGTCGTCTTCTTTATCATGGCGAAAAGGCTCGACTCCATCTCCTTGCCGTCTATGACAAACGTGCCTCCGAAGATTTTGTGGCGGCAGTGCTCGGAATTTATCTGTGCGAAACCGAATATCTCCGAGTCGGTAAGAGGCCGTCCGAGTTGCTTTTCTATCTTGTGCAGATACTCTATCTCCTCTGCGGAAAGAGCCAGCCCTTCCTTCTCATTGTACTCCTCAAGGTTCTCTACGTGCTTGATGGGCTCCGGCTCGTGCGCCACTTTGAATATCGTTTGCCCCAATCCCTCATACATTCTTTGCAGCATGGGGTCGTGCTCGGCGTCGGATGTGGCCACGGGGAAATACTCCTCTATACGCAAAATGCCGCAGAGTCCCATGTTCTGGGTTATCTCCACAGCATTCGTGCTCCATGGGGTTACCATCTCGCGGCGCGGACCTACAAAGTGTCCGTCGAGCGTTTCGCTGTCAACAAGCGTGGCGTTGCCAAACAGCCAGCAGAGTTCCTCAACCTCTTTGTCGGCCAACTGGTGGTCGCACTCGGTTGCAATAATGCTCTTTTGTGGGGTTTTGAAAAAAAGTATCATGCTTTTTATATTTATGTTTCTTTTGTTTCCGTATGGGTTTATGGGTTGAGCAGCACCGCCAAGAAGCGGCGGCAATAGTCTTTGCAAAGGTACGCTAAATCGGACACAACTCAAAGGAAAAGCCGCTGTTTTTGTGTCGTTTGCGGTTGGCAAAGGTGTGTTTGCGGTTGGTGAGGCTAGAAGTCCACGTCGAGCCCCAAGCCGAACACATTGTTGTTGCGTGTGTAGTCGGCGGTGTAGTTGATGTTCTGCGCTACCGCCTCGTTAGTCTTCTTGTGCTTGTAGAACGTGTGGAAATAGGCGGCATTGAGACTCATGCGCTTGGAGAGGCGCACCAACACGCCCACACCGAGACTGTTGGAGCTCACCACAAACGACTTGTCGTCCATGTACTCGTCGGTTATTCCGTAGTTGGTGGTCTGCCAGCCTGCGCTTACAGTCAGTGGTTTGCACACGGTGTATTCCACACCAGCGTTAAACTCAATGGTGCCTCGGTCGAGTTTGTCTTGGTGGTTGTTGTAAACCGTGGCGTGCTTGTCGTCGAAGTAGTGGAAGCCTGCGCTCAGATGCAGTTGGTCTATTGGGGTGTAGTCAACGCCCACAGTGAGCAGGGAGGGTATGTCGGCGGCTATGCTCTTGCCGTCCTCATACTCGCCTATAGCCTCTTCCATCTTGGTGTCAAACTGTCCCTTGAGCGATGTCATGGCTCCTGTCACCGTCTCACTGCCCAACACTGCCTTGGCACTGGCTTCCGGCATGCCGCCAGAAGTCATGGACGCAAGCAGGTTTGACGGCAGGTTGCCTATGCTTGGAGTGTGGTTCACAGCCTCGTTCTTAAGTCTTATGCGGGTCTTGAACTCATATTTAGCCGCAAAGTTGAAGCGTCCCACCTTGTAGTCGATGCCGAGCATGGGGGTGAAACCCAAGCCCGACTGGTCGCAGTTGAGTTCAATGTCGGCCGCATCGCTCTTGCTGGCATCGAGAACAGAATAGAGGGGGATGTTGCCCACCTTAATATTCTCTACATAACCATAGTAGTTGCACAATGCATACACGGCGCGCACGCCTGCAAACACGCTAAGATTGTTGGTGGCCTTGTAGGCTGCACCCACCGAAAGACCGTAGTAGTACTGCCGTCCGCGCATGTAGCTGTCGTAGCTGTACTCACCTTTGCTTCCGAAACGGCTGTCGGCGGTGAACAGTTGCATGGGAGTACCGGCCAACTGCGACAGCGTCCCGTCGATGGCACTTGCAAGTCCGCAGGCTCCTGCGGCCGTCTCGGCCACAATCTTCTCGAAAGAACCAAGGCCGTTGTCGAACGTACACTTGCCGCCACCGCCTGTCACCGAGAGGTTGGCTTGAAACGACAAACGGCCTTTGTTGTAGGCGTATTGTATGGACGGAACAACGGGAGCCACGGCGGTGCCTTCAAACTCTCTGGTTGTGGTATGGTCGTCGGTGTTGTTGACAAACAAGGGATATTGGTTGTCAATCGTTCGGCTCTGGTAGGCAAACTGCCAGTTTAGCGAGAGGTGATGGCCTTCGCCAAGGAAGGCTACGCCCGCAGGGTTGCTATACACTCCGTCGATTGCTATCACAGCATCGCGGGCAGGGTTGCGCAGAAATGCTACATTTTGGTTGGTGTTGGTCAACAAACCGCCGGCAGCGGCTGTTCCTGCCAAAGCCAAAAACATGGCTGCGCAGATGGTTCTTGATGTTCTCATCCTAAATACTTTAAGGTGGGTTCTATAAATTGGCTTTGTCAGATTACGAGACTATTTTTGAGGACAAT
>CAVHDN010000006.1:0-17916 GCA_963634315.1 Flexilinea sp.
ATGTGCTGCAAATAAGCGGAAAACAAACCTATAGCAAAGGCATAGAAACCATGAATCCTATAAACGCAAAATGCGTGCAACTCATTGAGCTGCACGCGTTTGCTTATTGTTTGTTATGTATTTGCTTGGTGACATTACTTCACCTCTTCGAAGTCCGCGTCCTGAATAGTGTCTTCCGATTGCGACTGCTGTTGCGAACCTGCATTGGCATTGGGCTGAGGACCAGCCTGTGCACCACCTTGATACATCTGCTGCGAAGCAACTTGCATAACGTTGTTCAGGTTGGCTATTGCTGAGTCGATGGCAGCTGTGTCGGCGGCTTTGTGAGCATCCTTAAGTTGCTGCAGGGCCTGCTCTATGCCAGGTTTCTTGTCGGCTGGAATCTTGTCGCCGTTGTCCTTCAGGAAGTTCTCGGTGGTGAAAATCATCGAGTCGGCCTGGTTCATCTTGTCAATCTTCTCGCGCTCGGCCTTGTCGGCTGCGGCGTTCTGCTCGGCCTCGGTCTTCATGCGGTCTATCTCTTCCTTGCTCAAGCCTGACGAAGCCTCAATGCGGATGGCCTGTTCCTTGCCTGTGGCCTTATCCTTGGCCGACACCTTCAGAATGCCATTGGCGTCGATGTCGAATGTCACCTCTATCTGTGGAACGCCACGGCGTGCAGGTGCGATACCCGTAAGATTGAACTGGCCGATGCTCTTGTTCTGTGCTGCCATTGGACGCTCACCTTGCAGGACATGTATTGTCACTTCAGTCTGGTTGTCAGCCGCAGTAGAGAACACCTCACTCTTCTTGCAAGGAATGGTCGTATTGGCCTCAATGAGCTTGGTCATCACGCCACCCATGGTCTCGATGCCCAGTGTCAAAGGAGTAACATCGAGCAACACGATGTCGCCCACACCACCTTCCTTGTTCAATATGGCACCTTGTATGCAGGCACCCACTGCCACTACCTCGTCGGGATTTACGCCCTTTGAAGGATCCTTGCCGAAGTAGTTCTTCACCAAAGTCTGTACGGCAGGTATTCTGCTCGAACCACCTACAAGGATTACCTCATCGATGTCGGCCGTTGTCAGTTTCGCGTCACGAATTGCGTTCTGGCAGGGAACCAAGCAAGCCTGAATGAGGTTGTGGGCCAACTGCTCGAACTTAGAACGTGTGAGAGTCTTTACCAAGTGCTTTGGCACACCAGCTACAGGCATGATGTACGGCAAGTTTATTTCGGTTGATGTGGAGCTTGACAACTCTATCTTCGCCTTTTCGGCTGCCTCCTTCAAACGTTGCATAGCCATTGGGTCGGCGGTCAAATCGGCACCCTCGTCGTTCTTGAACTCCTGTACCAGCCAGTCTATTATCACTTGGTCGAAGTCGTCACCGCCAAGGTGTGTGTCACCATTGGTAGAAAGAACCTCAAACACACCACCGCCAAACTCCAGAATGGATATATCAAAGGTTCCGCCTCCAAGGTCGAACACTGCAATCTTCATGTCTTTGTTGGCCTTGTCAACACCATAGGCCAAGGCAGCAGCCGTAGGCTCATTAACGATGCGTCGCACGTTGAGTCCTGCTATCTGACCTGCCTCCTTAGTGGCCTGACGCTGTGAGTCGGAGAAGTATGCCGGAACGGTAATAACTGCATCTGTAACCTCCTGTCCAAGATAGTCCTCGGCAGTCTTCTTCATTTTCTGAAGCACCATTGCCGATATTTCCTGTGGAGTGTATTTGCGTCCGTTTATGTCAACTCGAGGATAGCCACCTTCGTTTACCACGGAGAAAGGCACGCGGCTTGTCTCCTTTTCGCACTGTGCGTAGGTCTCGCCCATGAAGCGTTTGATGCTATATACAGTGTTCTTCGGGTTGGTAATGGCTTGACGCTTAGCCGGGTCGCCAATCTTGCGCTCACCGCCGTCCACAAAGCCTACCACTGAAGGTGTGGTGCGCTTGCCCTCGCTGTTAGCGATTACTATAGGTTCGTTGCCTTCGAATACAGCAACACAGGAGTTTGTTGTTCCTAAGTCTATTCCAATAATCTTTCCCATAATTGTATTCTTTTATTTTTTTTATTGTTTCTTTGTTTATGTCTGAACCACTTGCGTAGTCCGACGTGACTAATGCAAAGCGTGTGCCAATGGATGACGCTAGGGGTAATGCATAGTAAAGGAGTGACAAAATGTCATACGAGGAAAGCATATGGGCGTTTGGGCAACGGCCATGTGCCATATAATAAAGGTATAAAGGGACATAATAAAAAGGTATAAAGGATAAGATGTAAAATGGGAAAGGCCGTTGTCCTTAACCCGACATGGATTAAAGCCAACGGCCTCGAATGTATCAGAGCGTCACCTCTACCTTATAGGTGAGCTTAATTCTGCTTGTCTTGGATGGCCTTTATTATGAGCCCCTCCAACTCCTCGCACAGTTCCGGGTTGTCCTTCAAGAGAGCTTTTGTGGCGTCGCGCCCTTGAGCCAGCTTAGAGCCGCCGTAAGAGAACCAACTGCCACTCTTCTGAATGATGCCATAGTCCACGCCCAGATCCACAATCTCACCTACCTTGGAGATGCCCTCTCCAAATGTTATCTCAAACTCTGCCTTGCGGAAAGGCGGTGCCACTTTGTTCTTCACCACCTTTACGCGCACTTGGTTGCCTATAACTTGGTCGCCGTCCTTCACGCTTGTCACACGCCTAATGTCGAGTCTTACGCTGGAGTAGAACTTCAGAGCATTGCCGCCGGTGGTTGTCTCGGGGTTGCCGAACATGACACCTATCTTCTCTCTGAGCTGGTTGATGAATATGCAAGTCGTGTTGGTCTTGCTGATGGTACTGGTGAGCTTGCGCAAGGCTTGGCTCATCAAGCGAGCCTGCAGTCCCACGGCGTTGTCGCCCATGTCGCCTTCTATCTCTTTCTTTGGCGTGAGGGCTGCCACCGAATCGACCACCAAGATGTCTATTGCCGAAGAGCGTATCAATTGGTCGGCAATCTCAAGAGCCTGTTCTCCATTGTCCGGCTGTGAGATCCACAGGTTGTTCACATCCACCCCAAGCTTTTCAGCATAGAAACGGTCGAAGGCGTGCTCTGCATCGATGAATGCCGCAATGCCTCCCGCCTTTTGCGCCTCCGCAATGGCGTGAATGGCCAGTGTCGTCTTACCTGACGATTCCGGGCCGAATATCTCTATTATTCTGCCGCGCGGATAACCGCCCACGCCTAGTGCGGCATTGAGGGCAATGCTTCCCGTGGGTATCACCTCAACGTTCTCAATCTGTTCGTCACCGAGCTTCATTATGGACCCCTTGCCGAAGTCCTTCTCTATCTTTGACATTGCCGCCTGAAGAGCTTTGAGCTTACCTTCCTGCGTGCTTTCCATTTTCTCGTCCTTTGCCATTTCCTTATGTTTTTATTGGTTAGAGTGGCAGGGGATAAAGCCCCTGCGCATATTTTTTACGTTTTTCGTTTTCGCGGCAACCCCTACGGCTGCCGTTAAGCCGCCATAGGCGTGTAGGCTCTTACAGTTCCAAGTCACCGTCGAACACCTCATGCCAAGGCAGTCCCTGCTTGTTGAGTTGTTCCATGAAAGGATCTGGGTCGAAGTCCTCCACGTTCCACACACCGGGCTTGCGCCACAGCCCTTTGAAGAACATCATCGCACCAATCATGGCAGGCACTCCCGTGGTGTAGCTCACGCCCTGCATGCCCGTTTCCTTGTAAGCCTCTTGATGCTTGCAGTTGTTATATACATAGTAGGTACGCTCCTTGCCGTCCTTGAGTCCACGTATGCGACAACCTATGCTAGTCTCTCCGTCATAGTTTTCGCCCAAGTCCTGTGGGTTGGGCAATACAGCCTTGAGGAACTGCAGCGGCACAATCTTCACCTTAACCTTCTTCTCGGGGTTGTCGGCCAGCGGTGCTTCATACTCCATCTCGTCTATGCGCGACATGCCAAGGTTCTGTATGCAGTCGAGATAGGTGAGATATTGCTGTCCGAAAGTCATCCAGAAGCGAGCCTGCTTGATGGTGGGGTAGTTCTTAACGAGACTTTCAAGCTCCTCATGGTGCATTAGATAACTCTCGCGCGGACCTATGTTGGGATAGGTGAGCGGCTTGTGTATCTCGAGCGGCTTCGTCTCTATCCATTTCCCGTCCTTATACCAAAGTCCCTTTTGGGTTATCTCGCGTATGTTTATCTCAGGGTTGAAGTTGGTGGCAAACGCCTTGTGGTGGTTACCTGCGTTGCAGTCAACGATGTCGAGAGTCTGTATCTCATCGAAGTGGTGCTTTGCGGCATAGGCCGTATAAACGCCGCTCACTCCAGGGTCGAACCCACAACCGAGTATTGCCGTCAGTCCGGCTTTCTCGAAGCGGTCCTTGTAGGCCCACTGCCATGAATACTCAAAGTGCGCCTCGTCCTTCGGCTCATAGTTGGCCGTGTCGAGATAGTTGCATCCGCAAGCCAAGCACGCGTCCATTATGGTCAGGTCCTGATAGGGCAAGGCAAGGTTCACCACAAGCTCCGGTTTGTAACTGTTGAACAGTGCCTTCAACTGCTCCACGTCGTCGGCATCTACCTGCGCAGTCTTTATGTTCGGGTTGCCTATGGCCTTGACAATGGCATCGCATTTCTCCTTTCTTCGGCTGGCAATCATAAACTCGGTGAACACATCAGCGTTTTGCGCTATCTTAAACGCAGCCACAGTGGCCACGCCACCGGCTCCAATCATCAATACTCTTCCCATTTCTTCTTTATGTCTATGCTTTATTGTTTGCTTAAGTTGGTGTTTGTTCGAACAACTATTATTTGATCTCTTCAGCCTTTATGCCCAACGCATTCATCAGCGAGTAGCCCAGTATCTCCTGCCGGAAGTTGCCTCCGGCCATGGGCTGCATGGCGAACACTGTTATGCGCTTGTCTTCGTCGTCAACGTGGTGCAACGCCCCGCGCACCTGCTCCCAAGAGGTCTCAGCGTTGGGTATCACCATCACGCGCTTCACATCGGCCGAGTTGCAAATCACTTCCAGCGACTCCACAAACAAGTCGCCGCCGCTCACTGCATCCTCCACAGGCAGAGAGCTCAGCAAGAATTCACCCAGATTGTCGCTGAAGGCCTTGCCGTCAAGTTCGTCGGCATAGTTGCCGGGAGCGAAGTTCTCGAGCGAAGAGTGTGTCTTGCCATGCACAAACACCACTTGCGTCTCGTTGTCGCCCTCGCGCAAACCTCCATCGAGAGCCACGCAGTCTATCCATCGCGCCATGTCGGCCTTGGGGATGCGCCTGCCTATTATGCGTTCAAAATTTACTATGAGATTGAAGGCCACACTGTCAACATAATCGCCGTCAACAAGCACGACATTGGCACTCCAATGGGCGTTTTTCTGTTCTTTGTCCATGGTGCAAATTTAATACATTTCCCATTGTTGGCAAAGAAAAGGTTGCGATTTATCCCCTCTTGCTTTGGCGCGTGTCACGTCAAGCCCACATCCGCTTTTCCTAAACATGCCGTTCAGCGAGACTAAAGATGCTGTTTAGCACTCCTAAAGATGCTGTTTAGCATGGCCAGACATAAGGTTTGGGCCTGCCTTCTTTGCGAGGGCAAAACCTCGGTCATACTACGTATGTTGCTACACGATATAGGATAAATCTCATAAATCTCATGTCGTGAGGCTGCAGAATGAGACGAATAGACGGCCGTTTTGATACAAAATGACCACAAGCGGCAGGTCTTAAAGCTGTAATTTTGTGGCCGAGACCTATGCTTAGGAAACTACCAAGTGGGCGCGGAGCAATAAAACGTCCCGATTATGCCAGACTCAACTACATCAATAAAATAATATATACTTAACTAAACAATGATGCGACAAATGCTGAACAAATTATTGCTTACAGCCATTGCGTTCTTAGTCGGGTTGCCCTCGTGGGCAGCCCGCTACGGGTGCGACAGCTTGGACTATTCCGCCACATGGTCGTCAGAGGAAATAACTCTGAGCGTTTCAAAATCGACCTATTATCTCACCAACGCCAACTTCACGTCGCCACAGACCGACAACTACAAGTTTGAGTTCGATTGGCTGCCAAAGCCAAACAGCGGTAAGAACATTCAACTCTACTTGAGCAACAGCGTGAGCACATCCACCACCAACATCTCCAACGGCACCTTCCTCAAACTGTGCATGGGCAGTGGCGGCGGTCTGTCGCTCCACGACAGTCCCTCCGGCTCGGCGCAGGTGAGTGCGACGCTCACCGATGGGGGCACGCTCCACGTGGAAGTGTTTGGCAACAAGGACGGCAACTACACCTTGGCGCGCATAATAGACACCACGGCTGGCGACACTGTGGAATATAAACGCGAAGGCCACTACCTGCTGCGTTCGCTCCTTAGCTATTGCACAGGCAAACAGACCATTACCAATGCTGTGATGTATGCCTCGGCTGAAACGCAGGACGATAATGCGTGGGAGAGTGACATCTGGCAGACCGCAACACAAAACCGTGGACTCTTCGCCTGTCTTAACAGCGAGGGCAACACCTACGTGAGCTGGCGTGCAAGGGCTTTCGATACGGCCAACACCTCGTTCCGCCTCTATCGCAACAATGTGCTCGTGGGTGAATATGCCACTCGCACCAACGCTACGCTCGATGGCGGCAACGTAGGCGACGAATATAGGCTGGAAGTGCTCAATGGCGGTGTGGCCGACGCTACGCAGACCATGACGGCCGTGGTGAACGAGAAGCCTTACTTCGCCATAAAGCTCGGTCCGGAGCCTGTCTATCTCTACGAAGGTGACTACAGCAACGGCAAACTGTGGTTCAGTCCGGCCGGCAACTACAATGCCAACAAGATGGAAGACTGCACCGAGACCAACACCTATGTGCCCAATGACTGCTCGGCCTACGACATGGACGGCGACGGTGAACAGGAAATCATTCTTAAGTGGGACCCGTCCACATGCCAGGACAATGGTTACGGATCGTGGACGGCCAACACCTATATAGATTGCTACAAGCTCAACGGTCAACAGTTGTGGCGCATCAACATGGGCAATAACATCCGCTCCGGCCCACACTACACACAGATGCTTTGCTATGACTTCGACGGTGACGGAAAGGGCGAGCTGATGCTCATAACCGCTCCTGGCACCAAGGATGCCGCAGGTAACCATGTAGCGGGCTACAAACCCGATAGCAACGGCAAGGTGAAAGACTACTCGCGCGGGAGCTACAACCACAGTGGGCACATCGTGGATGCCCCCGAGTCGGTAACGGTGTTCGACGGCACCACGGGTCTCGAGCTTGCCTCCACACCCTACTATCCCTCCTACGACGAGGGTTGCGGCAGCCACGGCTGGGACGAACCATCGTCGAGCGCTAACCTGTGGAACAAAGGCACACGCTTTCGTGCGGCAGTGGCCATGCTCGACGGCGTGCATCCGTCGGCGGTGTTCAACCGAGGCTACTACACGCAGACATTCTATACAGCCTACAACTGGAACGGCAAAAAACTCTATGAGCTGTGGCGGCACAACACCTCCACTACCAACACCGAAGGCTCGCTCTACGGACAGGGTAGCCACTCGTTGGCCGTGGGCGATGTTGACGTCGATGGCTGCGACGAGATACTGGCTGGCGCATCGGCCGTTGACCACGACGGGAAGGTGCTTTGGAGCACAGGCTTCGGACATGGCGACGCTACACATCTGGGCGACTTTGACCCTACTAACGAGGGGCTGGAGTTCTTCTACATCAACGAGGAGAAGTCGCGCAACACGCTTTGGAGCGCAGCTCTGCTTGACGCTAAGACGGGAAATGTGCTCACTGGCAGGGCTTATGACGGCTATGACACCGGACGTGGTGTTATAGGCGACTTCGACAGTTCTCGCAAGGGATCGGAGTATTGTACGCCGGAGGGCGGCAACTATGAGGGCAGCAAGCTCACCGACGTTGGGGGCAACGCCTACGCCGAATGGTATGGCCTTGGCTCACTCGCCACTGACTATGTGTCGCCTGAAGGCATTGCCAACGACAAGGCTTCATGTCCTAACTTCCGCATCTACTGGGACGGTGACCTTCAGGACGAGTGGCTCGACAACCGCCACGTGGACCATTGGGACAGTGAGAGCCAGACTTGGCAGCGCGTCTATACCTTTATTTATAATGGGGAGTCGGCTTGCAGCATCAACGGCACTAAGGAGAACCCGTGTCTTCAGGCCGACTTGCTCGGCGACTGGCGTGAGGAGGCCATCTTCTATGCCGAGGATGGTAAGGACGAGAACGGCCGCCGTCAGTTCTACCTTGTGGTATATAACACCACCATACCCACAGAGTATAGTCTGCCGTGGCTACGCGACGACCACGTCTATGACATGGCCATAGCTTGGCAGAACGTAGGCTACAACCAGCCGCCCCATCTCTCATATCTGCCGAGCGAGAAGTTTGCAAAGGGAGATGCCACCGCCATCAGTGTTGTCAAAGAAGCCCAGCCTCAGCAACGCATATTCAACTTGTGCGGACAACGTCTGTCGCAACCACAGCGTGGGGTGAACATCATAAACGGACGCAAGGTTATGCGCTAATCACACACACACTTGAAAACAATGAAACATAAGAAAACCTTCCTGCTTGTACTCTTAGGCTTCCTTTTACTCCTTCCCATAATGGCAGTGGCGCAGATAGAGTCGGTGCTCCACATGGCGCAGCCCGACTATGGCTTCCCTTACGGCATACCCGACCGCGACAGCGTGAAGGCTACAATAGACCGCATGCTTGGTTTCCTCGATACGGCCATGCCCCAAGGCACGGAGAACGGACGGTTGCGCACTGGCGAACTTCGACAAACGAGCTATGAGAGCGGTATAATCTATGCGGCTTGCGAAGACGTGTCGGTGCGCACGGGCGACCAACGCTACTACCGCTTTGCTGCCGACCGTTTGCAGTCGATGGCCGCCCTTGCTCCTTTGCTCTATGACTCCATAAGGGCCAATCGCCGCTATGACAAACAGATGCGCATGATGATAGCTCCCGGAGCATTGGACGATGCAGGTGCCATGTGCTCGGCCTACATGCGTTTGATGTTGATGGAAAGTGGAGGGAAGAAGGTGAACGTGGACAAAAGTCAGTACCGCTCGGTGGTTAAGTGCTACATGAACCAGATTTGGCGGCAGTATCGCATAGGCTCCGACCGCATCTTCGCCCGCATACGTCCTCACTACAACACTGTTTGGCTCGACGACATGTACATGGGCATTCCGCCATTGGCTTGGTATGGTGCACTAACCTCAAGCGGTAAATCCATACACGAGGCAGTGGGGCAGATAAAAGCCTTCAAGAGTAGGATGTGGGTGGAAGAGGAGAAGCTGTTCCGCCACGGATGGGTGGAGGAAATGGAACCGCACCCGTTCTTTCCTTGGGGACGTGCCAACGGCTGGGCCATACTTTCCATGTGTGAGGTGCTCGATGCCATGAATGTGTATGCAAAACAGACCGAAAAGACCTATGCGGAGTATGAGGCCGACCGTGCATTTGTGCTCCAACTGTTGCGCGACCATGCCGAAGGACTCTGTCGCGTGCAGCACAAAACAGGTCTTTGGCACCAACTGCTCAACGACCCTTCAAGCTATCTTGAAACATCGGCCACGGCCATCTTTACCTATTGTCTGGCTCATGCCGTGTGCGAGGGGTGGCTGTCGTCGCTTTCCTATGGTGCGCAGATACTCTTAGCATGGAATGCGCTTAGTCTGAAGGTTGACAATGCAGGTCGTGTGAACGGAACCTGCGTGGGCTCAGGCATGGGCTTCGATGCATCCTTCTACTGCTATCGGCCTGTGCACGCTTTGGCTGCCCATGGCTATGGGCCTATGCTTTGGGCTGGTGGCGAAATAATACGTTTGCTCGACACGACCCATCCGCGCATAAACGACTCGGCCGTGCATTTCTATCCCAATGCGATAGACACACACGGTGCGGCCTATTTTAGTGAGGTGAGAAAGTAGTGATTGAAGTGCTTCAGTCGGTTGTGCTCTTCAGATATTCTGCCGGAGGCATGCCGTAAGCCTTGATGAACGATCGGCGGAAGTTGGACACGTCACTGTAGCCCGTCTTCATGGCGGCCTCCGCTAAGGGTGCACCTTGGCGGAGGAGCCTTAAGGCGTGCTCCATGCGCACGGTAAGTATGAAGTCGTGGGGAGTCTTGCCGTTGGTGGCTTTTAGTTTTCTGAAAAGCTGCGCCCTTGACACTGCCATGTCTTGTGCAAAGGTCTCAATGGAAAAGATTTCGTCGGCCAAATGCCTCTCCACTACCCGTGTGGCCATAGCTATGAAGTCGTTGTCTGGATTACTTTGTTCGACAGGTTGACTGTCTGCGGCAGACGGCTCTGGCGTGGCTGTTCCTTGCTCTTCCTTTGCGTTTTCAAGAGAAGAGACTTTGACCGATGCCTTCTTCCTCTTCCTTATTATAATAATACCCGTCGCTATGGTAATAGCCATAAAAAACGCTATCGTCCATAGCCAAGGTGTGAAGTCTCTGCCGAGGTCAACATGCCGCGCCACTTCTTCCAATGATAGCGGCTCTCGTTTCTTGTAGACGACAGTGTTGAGCTGTGTGGCTTGCGAGTCGGGGACGGTGGTGATGTATAGTCCGTGCTGAGTGTAGGCTTTCAGTCGTCCGTCGTCTGTCGGTTCAAGTCTCACTGTCTGGTGTATGAGCGAGTCCTTCAGCGTTATGAAGCGTTTTGATGCGAGGTCATAGCAGTAGAGATGGTTCCATGCACCAATCCAAAGGCGTTGTCCCACGCTGTCGAAAGCTAATGCGTGAATGGCGGGAAAGGGGTGGTGGGTGAGTGAGGGCAACGGAATTGTGTTCTGCTTGTCGCCTTCGCATACTACAAGCCCGTTGCTCGTGCCAATCCAGACGCATCCGTCTCTGTCGGCTACGATTGATAGCACCTGACCTTCGCGTGCTTGTTGGCGCAGTGGCGGCGTAGCACACAATGAAGGTTGCAGCGACATGAGGCACATCAGCACTGTTATGGTAGTCTTCACTATTGTCATTGGCATGTGCAAAGGTAGGAATAAAACGTGAGACAGCGGCTTTCATCATGGGTCTATCTTACATTTTGCTCATTGGAGACCCTAACAAAGGCCATTTATTTTAGACTAAAAATCAAATTGTAAGGTTTCTCCCCACCATTTAGCCATATCTTTGCACATGTAAATTAACACGTAACCTAAACGTATATAAAATATGAGTAGCATATTGGAGGGCCGTCCCGCCTTACAAAAAGAAATAGGGAAAATAGCAGAAGTTGCAGGCTATCTTTGGCAAAACGGATGGGCCGAGCGCAACGGAGGCAACATCACAGTGAACATAACCGACCTCGTGGATGACGAAATACGTGGGCTCGCTCCAATAAGCGAGGTTAAGCAGATAGGCATTACTCTGCCGCACCTCAAGGGAGGCTACTTCTTCTGCAAGGGCACTGGCAAGCGCATGCGCGACCTTGCTCGCTGGCCGATGGACAACGGCAGTGTCATACGCATACTTGACGACTGTGCAAGCTATGTCATCATAGCCGACAATCCAGTGAACCCCACAAGCGAATTGCCCTCACACTTGGCTGTTCATGACCGTCTCATCGAGACTGGGTCTCCCTACAAGGCAACCGTGCACACCCATCCGATAGAGCTTATAGCCATGAGCCACAATCCGAAGTTCCTCGGCAAGGACGTACTTACCAACATCCTTTGGAGCATGATTCCCGAGACCAAGGCTTTCTGTCCGTTAGGCTTGGGCATGGTTAGCTATCAGTTGCCTGGCTCAAACACATTGGCCGAAATGACCATGAAAGAACTTGAGGACTACGATGTGGTGATGTGGGAGAAGCACGGCGTGTTTGCCAAAGGCCTTGACGTGATGGATGCTTTCGACCAGATAGACGTTCTTTCAAAGAGCGCGAAGATTTACATCGACTCCAAGGCTATGGGCTTTGAGCCTACAGGCATGACGCAAGAGCAGATGGCCGAAATGTCGAAGGTGTTCAACCTTCCGAGATAATAGAAAACAACTACTGACTACATATAGAACATTATTACTTATCATTAGGTTAAACAAAGCCCCGTAGCTGTGAAGCCACGGGGCTTTTTTAATAGTCTTTCTGTTGCTTGTTTCTGTCGTCTCTGTAAGAGTGACAATGGGTTGTTGGTGGAGTGGGGCGGAACCACATGTAGTGTGGTGCCTACATACACCTATTAGTGTTGGCGCAAATCGCTTGGCTTGCGTCCTGTCTTTATCTTGAACTTGGCCGAGAAGTAGTCCGGCGACTCGAAGTTCAGCCGATAGGCTATCTCTTTTATACTCAAATCGGTGGTGGTGAGCAGTTCCTTTGCCCTTTGCAGCCGGAGCTCCTGTTGGTAAATGGCCGGGCTTAGTCCCGTATAGAGTTTGAACTGTTTGCGGAAGTTGGAGTAGCTCACTCCCAGTTCCTCTGCAATCTGCTGTATGGTGAGATTGCTCTCCAGTCCCTCGCGTATTCGGAGCCTTCCCTTGTTTATCATGTCGAAGTGGGCGTTGTCCTTGCTCAGCACGATGTTGCGTTCAAGCGAGTACATAAGCCCTACGAGGTTGTTCACTATGCCAGCCAGAAGCTGTTGCGAGTAGGCTTTCTCCTCCTGAGCGGCGGAGTAGGCTTGCTTGAAGAGATGTACAACCTCGCTGGAGAAGCCCACATGATAAATAGGCTTGTTGGGACTGAGGAAGCCTGCCGTTACCCTGTCGTCCATGTTCTTCCCCTTGAAGCCTATCCAGTAGCCTTTCCATCCCGTGTTTGGCAGCGGATGGTAGGTGTGCCACTCGCCCGGGAAGAGCAGGAACAGGTCTCCCTCCTTTATGGACGTTTCCTTTTGGTGAGTACTGCGGAACACTCCCTCGCCTTCAAGGTTGTAAAGCAGCTGATACTCATTCAGCACACGCCCTTTGCTGGTTTCAAAGTAGTAACCATCGGCATGGCCACGTGTGGGGTATGGGTCGCCAGGGGCAATCTCCTCGTATCCAATGGTGCTGACTGTAAGTCCCCAATGTAAATCGCGGTTGTTTGCCACGAGATATTTGCTTATTTGCATGCTTTAAATGTCAATAAGTATCATGAAGTAACTCCGCAAAGTTAATGAAAAAGCATAGAAAACCAAAGGGAAACCTTATTTTATTGACATTTTGTTGCTTTTATTATACTATAGGCTTTTGCCTACATCCTTGCGCAGAGAGAAGTCGAAGCGTAGGCCTCCTTCAAGGCGGTTGGCCACCACGATAGCCCCTCCATGAAACTGTACTGCGTTTTTCACTATGGCCAAGCCCAGTCCCGTGCCGCCCATCTTGCGGCTGCGTCCCTTATCCACACGGTAGAACCGCTCAAACAAGCGTGGCAGATGTTCGCCGGACACACCCACACCATTGTCGCAGAACATGAAGTGCCATGTGGAGTCTTCGCCCTCGCTTGCTTCAAGGGTGATGGTAGTGCCCTCGCCGGCGTAGGCTATGGCGTTGTCCACGAGGTTGCGGAATATGCTGTATATGAGCGACTGGTTGCCGTGTATGGGCAGACTTTCGGGCATATGGCACACAATGTTCATGCCTTTGCGCTTTATGTCCAAGGCTGTCTCTGTGGTTATTTGCTCAAATATGCGGGCTATATCTACATCCTCAAGACTGTTCAACTCTGGTGCGTCGTCGAGTCGGTTGAGCGTTGAGATGTCGCCTAACAGACTTGCAAGCCGCCGGCTCTGGGCGTAACAGCGGTCGAGAAACTGCTTGCGCAAGTTCTCGTCGAGTCCGGGATTGGTCAATATGGTCTCCAAGTAGCCTTGTATGCTGGCCACAGGCGTCTTCAACTCGTGTGCAATGTTCTGCGTGAGCTGCCGTTTCAGCACGTTTTGCTCCTCCTTTGTCTTCTGCAGACGCTTGTATATCTTGATGATGTGCTCCGAAATCTCGCCAAGCTCGTCGGCGGGGAAAGCCACAAGGTCCTCGGTGTCGAGGCTCTCGTTGTGGTCGGCGCGGCGAGCGAATATCCTTAGCTTGGTCACATTGGAGTCGAGTCGCCATATGAATCGGTAGAGCACTGCCGTGAGCACTGCCACGACGGCTAGTGCAAACCACAGGAAGTGTTGGTCGGCCTTCAGCGAGTTGGCCAGGTTGTTGTCGTAGGGTAGGGCACTGCGTATGACGATGCCCTCGTCGGGGAAGTAGGTGGCGGAGTAGAAGAAGTCGCCGCCCACGCTCTCGCTGTTGCGGCTGATGTCGTAGCCTGTGCCGACCCTAAGGGCCTCGCGTATCTCCTTGCGCTTTTTGTGGTTGCGTATGTGGGCGTAGTCCTTGCGCTTGTTGTCATACAGCACACGTCCGAGTGTGTCGGTCATGGTCACACGGACGTTTTGCAACAAGTGGGTGCTTAGAAAGCCGTTTATGGTCTTCTCGTCATTGCCGGAGCGGAGCATGGCCTCGCATAGCTGCGAGTTGTAGCTTTGCAGTTTGAAGTTGAGAGTCTCTATCTTGTACTCCTTCTCGCGCATCTGTTGGAAAGTGATGAAAAACACTGCAAACACGAGAAAGATGGCAAGCACGCTCCAAAACATCCGCCTGCCTAATGTGGTCTTGTTCATGGGCCCAGTTTTTTCAATGGTTATTTTCCGATGGGGTGGACGGCTGTTGCCGTTATGCGTCGAAGAAGTAGCCGAAGCCCAAGCGCGTCACTATGCACTTCGAGAAGCGTCCTATCTTCTTGCGCAGTCTCGTTATGTTCACATCCACCGTGCGGTCGAGCACAAGCACATCGGAAGGCCATATGCGGTTTATCAGTTCCTGGCGCGAGAACACGCGTCCCTTCTCTTCCAGCAGTGTGCGCAGTATCTCAAACTCCGTCTTGGTGAACGGCACCGTCTCGCCGTCTATGCTCACAGTCTTGTTGTTGAGGTTGAGTTCAAGTCCTTGGTACTTGATCACCGTTGGCTCCTCTTTTGATTGACTGTCCATGGTGCGTCGCAGCACGGCTCTCACCCTCACCAGCACCTCACGTATGGAGAAAGGCTTTGATATGTAGTCGTCGGCGCCGAGGTTGAAGCCCGTCACCGTGTCGTTCTCTGTGTCGCGGGCAGTGAGAAACACTATAGGCAGGTCCTTTGTGGAGTCGTCGGCCTTCAGTTTGCGGGCGAGTGCAAAGCCCGACATGCCGTCCATCATCACGTCGAGCAACAGTAGGCTGTATGTGGGGAGGTCGTGGGTGAGGGCCTCTTCGGCCGAGTTGGCGGTGTCAACAGTATATCCCTCGGTCTCGAGGTTGAACTTCAGTATCTCGCAAAGGTCATTCTCGTCATCTACAACGAGTATCTTGCAGTCGCTGTTTACCATATCTTTACTTTC
Organism: Flexilinea sp.; assembly: GCA_963634315.1. Classification (GTDB taxonomy): domain Bacteria; phylum Bacteroidota; class Bacteroidia; order Bacteroidales; family Bacteroidaceae; genus Prevotella. Next base: position 15,396 of record CAVHDN010000006.1, read on the forward strand.
TTTGGTCTTCGGCTGCAAAAATAGGCATTAATTTCTACATACATAGGTCAAAACTGTTACATTTCGGTTACACGCCATCCTTCTCGCCTAGTCTGACAATCTCGTTTTGCTACCTTTTGCGATGACCTTTGCTGCGGGTGCACAAAAAGACAATAATCCAAGTGAGTATGAGCGTGAAGAGCAGTTCCATAAGCGCCGTGATTTTTTTTGTTTGGCCAAAAGTACGAATAGTTTTCCAACTCTGCAAGTTGCACGCTTCGTTTTTTTTCTGTCTTGCCGGGCGCACCGCTTTCATTTCCCGCCTTTCTTGCGGTTGCACGTGCGGCAGAGCATTTGGCAGTTGTCGGCCACTGTGGTGCCTCCATCACACCATGGTGTTATATGGTCGGCCTCCATTTCATCCAGTTCGAAGTGGTTGCCGCATATGGCGCAGATGCCGTTTTGCCTTTCGTAGGCTTGTCGTTTCATCTTGTTGTCGAAAGTGCGGAAGCTAAGGTCGCGCAAGTCGCCGCTCAATACATAGCGGTATATGCCCGACTTCTTCCTTATCTCGTCGTCGCCCATCAGTCGTTTGATTTCGCTCTCGAGTTTGTCTGTGTCGTAATCGTTGGCACCGAACTCATCGTACATTGCGCCCCAGTCGAGTCCTTTCATCTCACGCCGATAGACAGTGAATGTCGATTTCACCCACGTCATCACCTGCATGAAGTAGACCCACAGCTTGTTGGCGTTTGGGTCATGTTGGTGCAAAGCCATGTATTTGTCTATGGGTGTGGCGCCGGTTATTCCGTCGTGGCGTGCTGCCCATTCCAACACTGTCTGCAGATAGGCCTGCTCTTTGGGCTTGCCGTTCATGTAGTCGCTGCCCACTTTATAGGCCACACATGCATCTTTGCTAAAGTGCCGGCGTGCGTCGGTGACGAACGGCCCCACATATACTGCGTTGCGAAGCTCTTGGTCGAGCAGCTTCTCGCCGGCTATGTTTATCACACGAAACCAGTCGAGCTTCTCCTTGTCGGTGCCGGAACAGAAATATACAGTAAGCTCGTAGTCGAAAAATATGTCTTTTTCTGGGTCCGTGAAGTTGTCGAAGTAAAGCACACCGCGCGTCTTGTCAACTATGTGGAATTCGTGCTGCAGAAAGCCGCAGATGGAGAGAGTGCGCTGTTGGCCGTCTATCATCTCGTAGCCGCCTTCGTCGGTGACGCTCCAGTACATGATGTTCAGTGGGAACCCTTTCATTATTGTCTCTATCACGGCTTGCTGTTGCTTTATGTCGTAGCGGAACTCCCGCTGATAAGGAGGACGTACGTTAAGCTTTCCGCCATAGGCGAAAACTCCCTCGTTTGGGTCGTTGGTGTAGCCTTCAACGAGGTCACGTATCTTAATCGATTGTAGTTTGATGTTCATTTTTGTTGCTTCTTTCTTATGAGTATTCGTGCGTATGTCTCTTTCCCGCCTATTGTAAATCTTCTGTTTGGTCTTGGGTTGTCTTCTATGTATCTGTCAATGCCAAGGATTTCAAATTGTTCAGGATTGTATTTGTCCAGAAATGTAATAGGCACGCCCATGACGCCATCATAATCGCAAGGAATGTCGGAAACCTTGCTCACGTTTATTGCGTTGTAGTCGTCGTATTTAGGATATTCTTCGGGCGAATAGGTCTTGTATAAGGTGATGAAGTCCTCATGCCTTTTCTTTATGTCAAGGTTTGTATACCAACATATGTTTCCAAGACTTCTCCATTTCTGTCCTTGGTCGTCTTTCCAAAAACGGGTGGCTCTTTCTTCGTAATAGTCGGGAACTTTAAAAGCCATGTCGCCCGACTTGTACCCTAACCATATTTTGTTGTCTCTTATCAAAGGGAATATCTCTTTGTATGTTATGTTGTTCTGATTGCCTATTATAAGAAACTTCTTCCCATACGCCAATAGTTGCGCCACATACTCTCGGAACAGTGAGAATGGCGGATTTGTCACCACGATGTCTGCCTGCTTCAATAGCTCTATGCACTCCTTGCTGCGAAAGTCGCCGTCGCCTTTCAATGGCTTCACTCCTATCTCCTCCGCGTCGGGTATGTGGTTGCCGTTCTTATCGCCTTCGTATTCCAGATACACAGCACTCTCGCTCTCGTTTTGTGAGAAGAGGTCAGCGTTTTGGTTCTTGTAGCAAGTGGTTATGAGTTTCTTCAAACCCAGAAACTCGAAGTTGTAGGCAAAATAGGTGAAGAAGTTGCTCACTCGTGGGTCGTCGCAGTTGCAAAGCACAGTCTTGCCACGAAAGTGCTGCGTGTAGTGGTATAGCTCTTTGTTGATGTCTTCAAGCTGAGTGTAGAACTCATCTTTCTTGGCCGCCTTGGCCTTGACTAAATCTTTGTTTGCCATATTGTTAGATTGATAGTTACAGTGTAGTGAGCATACAACTATCAATCACGCCAAGACGCAAAAAAGGCGTGATGCTCCTTATTGCGTTCAGCTATGAGGCAGCCTCGGAATGGAAACCTCAATCAACCAAATAAGAA
>CAVHDN010000007.1:0-17019 GCA_963634315.1 Flexilinea sp.
GGGCGGCATGCGCGACGCTTTTGTCTGCCGCAGCCAAAAAGGCAACTTCCTGTTGGCTGGAACAGACATGACTTCTTGTTTGGGTTGGACAAGCAACCACTGCATGACATTCATGCGCTCCAACGACTTGGTGCATTGGGACAAGATGGTGAGCATTGACCTTGAGACTGCCGACAACTTGAAGGCTCTTGGCTTGACCAGTGCCGACGATATGACTGCAGCTTGGGCACCACAGATAATCTTCGATCCTGTGACACAGAAGTATGTAGCCTACTATAGTGTCGGATTTCCTGACCGCCATCGCATTTATTATTCTTTGTTCGACGAGGACCTTACAGGATGGACAGAGCCTCGCTTGTTTTTCGACCCCGGATTTGATGTTATTGACGCTGATATTGTATGGAATGACGTTGACCAGCGTTACCAGATGGTGTTCAAACGTGAAGGTGACCGTGCTTTGAGCATGGCCACTGCTTCGTTTCTTGTACCTACGGGCGACAAGACCACCGGCAGTTGCCAGTGGACGATGGTTGATGAATTTGGCATTGATGAGCCAGGCCAAAGCATAGAAGCACCAAGCCAGTTCCGCTATATTGGTCGCAAGACTTGGCGCTTGGGCTACCAAAAGTATAGTGGAGGCTGTAACTACAGAATGATGGATTTGGACGAGCACGGAATGAACCCATCCAACCGTACCGATATGGTGGGAAGTGTGAGTCCTCAGCATGGCTCTTTCGTTAAGTTGACCGAAAGAGAATACTGTCATTTGGAGATGTGGGAAGAGGTTGTAGCCAAATTGGCTACTGCAAAACAAATGTATGAGATAACCTCAGACAAGCAGTATAAGGAAGCCATGGACAAGGCAGAGACTGCTTTGAATGCCAACGGAGAAAGTTTTGAGGCCAATGAGAAAGCAATGGCAGAGGCCAAGTCAGCTCTCGAAAACGCCTTGGCCAATGGTACAGACTATCGTACGTTCTTGCTGGACCAAGTTAAGGAAGGAAATGCAACCGACTTGACACCGCTAATCACCAATGCAGACTTCTCGAATGCAGGCACAGGTTGGACGCAAAGCTCCACCTTTACCAACGCCAATGGGAATGTGGCAGAATACTGGAACACCAATTTTGATTTTCATCAGACCATCAATTCGCTTCCCAAAGGCGATTACGAGGTGGGAGTGCAATCCTTCTTTCGTATGGCCAGTATAAATACTGCTTTGGAGGCGCATAACAGTGGTACAGAACAACTAAACGCCATCTTTTATGCGAATGAAAACGAAACGCCAGTGATGAGCTTATATGATGCCAGCATAACAAAATACACCCAAAGCCCATACAACTATCCTGACAATGTGACTGAAGCTAATGCCGCATACAATAGTTACGGACTTTACACCAACACACTGCGTTTCACACTCAGCAGCGACTCAGACCTTACGATAGGCATTCGCAAGACGGTGTGGAATTATAGCGATTGGTGCTGCTTTGACAATTTCACACTCCATTACCTTGGTACCCAAACATCGTTGAACACTCTGAATAAGACAACAAACGAAGATGGCAGATGGTATAATCTGCAAGGGCAACCCGTCGATGTGAATGACATAGGGAGAGGCATCTATCTGCACGATGGCGAGAAAGTCGTGCGCTGACCCATTGGGGTGCTGTGCGTTTGACCCACTCTCCTCGGAAACTTTAGGTTTGACATCAGTCAACCTCTCTTTTTCTCTTCTTTGAAGAGGCTTTGAATAGAATTATTAAATAACTAACAATTAACAACTAATGATATGAATTCGGAAACGGTAAGACACTGGGGAGTAAAGCCTTTGCTTGCTGTGACAATCATGGCAGGAGCAGCGGCCATGCTGCAGTCTTGTGAGGACGACCTCCTTACAGGACAACCGGGATGGCTCGGCAACTCCATCTATGAACGTCTGCAAGATGAAGGCGGCTACGACTACACGCTCAGGTTGATTGACGACTTGGGCTACCATGACGTGATGTCCAAGACTGGTTCAAAGACGTTGTTTGCGGCAGATGACGCAGCGTTTGAAAACTGGTTTAAGACCAATACTTGGGGCGTTGCGAATTATGAGGGGCTGACCACTGCGCAAAAGAAGCTGTTGCTTAACAGTGCAATGGTCAACAATGCCTATCTTATTGAGCTGCTATCCAATGTGAGTGGAAATCCGCCAGAGACAGGAAAATGCATGCGGCGTGAGACATCAAGCTCCTACCTTGATTCGGTCTATGTAATCAAGCCTGAGGAGATGCCCAACACCACTTATTGGAAGAAGTATAAGGATGCTGGACGCTCGTTGGTGTTGTTGAAGGACAATACCACGCAGCCGATGATACATCTGCTGCCTGCCTACATGAAGCTGAACAAAATCACCAACGACGATGTGAAGTATCTCACCAACGGAGAGGCACAGTCCACCGAAGAGGCTTACATCAATGGCAAGAAAGTCATTGAGCGCGACATCACCTGCAAGAACGGCTATCTACACAAGGTTGAGGGCGTTGTTGAACCTGCAGCCAATATGGCCGAGATTATCCGTCAAAAAGAAGAGACAAAGACTTGGTCTAAGTTGCTTGACCGTTTCAGTGCGCCTTATTATGACGATGCCGCCACAAAGGAGTACAACCGTTTGTACAATAATGAAGACTCTGTCTTTGTTCTTCGCTACTTCAGCGATTGGGCCAAGGGCGGCCGTCTCATTGGCGACCCTGACGGAAAGGCAGTATCGGCAACGCTTGCCTTCGACCCGGGATGGAACCAGTACATGTACAGCAACACCATGGGCTATGACCTTCACTATGATGCAGGAGCCATGATTGTGCCTTCCGAGAGTTGTCTTAATGAGTGGTGGAACAGCTCCGCCTTGAAGCGTCAGTACCACGAGTGGGATAGCGTGCCTGATTTGGTGCTCTCCAAACTGTTGCGCAACAACATGATAGACAACTTCTCTGAGAAAGTGCCTTCGAAGTTCTCCAACATTCTCAATGATGCCAAGGTGGAGATGGGCATTACCCCGCAGAACATTCAAAAGTGCTATATGGCTTGCAATGGAGTTGTTTACGTGGTTGACCGCGTGTTTGCTCCAAGTGCATATTCTTCGGTGTCGTTCCCGGCTTTGATAGACCAAGACCATTTCAGCATTATATATGAGGCTATTGATGAGTTGGAGTTCGATCCCTACTTGGGCTCTATGGACTCCAAGTATGGCCTGCTTTTGCCCACTAATGAGGCCTTGCAGCACTATATAGACCCAATCAACTATGGAGAGAACGACAAGAGCTTCATTAAGTTCATGTTCGATCCGGATGTGGAAGATGGCATAAAGGTTAAGGCCGAGCGTTATAAGCTCACATATAATTCTGATGGAACACCCAACTTCGACGAGTCGGAGCGGCTGCAGTCCAAAGTGTCTGAAGAGGTCATAAAGAACCGTTTGGAAGACCTGCTCAACCAATGTATCATCGTGTTGGATGTTGACGAAAGCGACACTCCTAACAAAGTGACAGCCATTGACGGCAGCCACACCTACTACAAGACTAAGGGCGGATCGACAATCAAGGCTGTGCCAGATGGCAATGGACTCGTGTTTCAAGGCGGTTTGCAGATGGAACGTGGCATGAAGATTGAAGTGCCGCAGGAAGACATCATAACGGAAGAGAACGGATGGGCCTATGAGGTTTCGTCCATGCCGTTTGGATCGTCACAGACCGTTTACAATCTGTTGAGTTCAAAGAATGAGTATAACACATTCCTTAAGTTGCTTGACGGCAGCGACCCCGACTCTGCTTCCACCAGTTTGCTTGTCAATACGCTTAGCAGTGACAAGTACTCTTGTCCCAATGCCGATGGCGGCAACCTCAACATGCGCCTGTTCGACAACTACAACTACACTGTTTATGTGCCGACCAACAGCTCCATCCAGAAGCTTATTGACGAAGGATTGCTGCCTACATGGGATGATTTTGACCACTATCGCCAGTTGAAGGAAGAATCCAGCGATCCCGACGTTCAAGCTCGCTACGACCAAATCTGCTATATGATAAAGAAGCGCATAACAGACTTCGTGCGCTATCATATTCAAGACAATTCCGTGATGATTGGCGGTCAGGCTGTGTCAGGTACTGCCTATGAGTCGATGCTTCGCAATCCAGTGACCAATCGATACTATTCGCTCACGGTCAATTCCGATGCCAATGGACTCTCCGTCACCGACGTGAAAGGCAATACCCGCCATGTCGTGAAGACAAACGGCTTGTACAACCAGATATGCCGTGAATATTGGCTGAATGGAACCCAGAAAAAGAGGCAATACACCCGTACCATTTACCAGACTTCCGATGCTGTGGTGCACCTTATAGACGAACCGTTGTTGTATAAGACCCTCACCAAGTGGAAGGATGAAATCTAATAAGTAATCATATTATGAAAAAGAACATAAGATATACCGCAAAGCTCCGCCTCTTCGTGTGGACTATGTTGATGCTGGTTGCTACAGTCGCTTCAGCGCAGATTTCGTCTGTACGTGGTACGTTGAGCGACGACATGGGACCGTTGATGGGAGCCACTGTCTGTGAGATTGATGCAACAGGCCGTATCATCGAGAGTACAGTGACCGACTTCGACGGTCACTTTACCATGAAGATACGCAATGTCAAAGACAAGCTGCGTTTCAGCTATGTGGGTTTGAAGACCCAGACCTTGCCCATCAACAAGACTGTATATAATGTCAAGATGCATTCTGCCACTGTCATTAAAGAAGTGGTGGTGCAGTCCAAGCGCCGTATGCAAGGCAACAGTCTGCCTATTCCCCAAAGGGAAGTGTCGTATGCCACCCAAACCATATCCATGAAAGAGTTTGAGGGACTTGGCATCACCTCTGTGGATGAGGCTCTGCAAGGACGTATTGCAGGTCTTGACATTCTTAGCAATTCGGGTGACCTTGGTGCAGGCTCAACCATGCGCTTGCGCGGTTCCGCCTCACTCTCCTCGTTGACCGATGCCAACCCTCTTATTGTTGTTGACGGAAACATCCGAAGCGTTGACCTCTCCAACTTCGACATGCAAGGTGCAAACAACGAGAAGTTTGCCGAGTTGCTCAACATCAACCCCGAGGACATTGCAAGCATCACTGTCTTGAAGGATGCCGCAGCCTCCGCCATTTATGGTAGCCAAGGAGGTAACGGAGTCATAGAGTTGACCACCAAGCGTGGTGCCAGAGGACCAGCAAAGGTGACCTATTCACTGAAACTCACCGGCACTTACCAGCCCGACGGCTACGACTTGTTGAGCGGCGACGACTATACCATGTTGCTCAAGGAGTCGTATTTCAACCCGCAGCAGAGCGACAAGGCCAGCGACATTAAGGAGTTGAACTATGACAAAACATTCTCTGAGTACGAGCAGTACAACAACAACACCGATTGGAGGGATGCAGTAACCCAGTGGGGTTTGCGCCAGAACCATTATGTGTCGGTGTCGGGTGGTGGTGAGAAAGCCTCTTTCCGCATCGGTGGAGGCTTTGACCATGAGACCGGCTCCATCATCAAGCAAAAGCTTCAGCGCTTCTCCACACGCGTAGCCCTCGACTACAACATCAGCCAGCGCATCCGCGTGTCAACCAACTTCTCGCTGACCTATACCAAGAACGATCTCAACAGTGACGGTCTCTTGAGTCTTGCCATGAAGAAGATGCCTAATATGGGTATATACGAACAAGACCCCACGACCGGAGCCGATACCGACCGTTACTACGAGATGCTCCAGAGTGCGTCAAGCGTGTTCGACAAGAACCAAAAGGACTACGTCAATCCTGTGGCAAGCGCCAACCTGGCCAAGAACCAGCGCCGCACCTATGACCTCTCGCCAGAGTTGATTATCAAGTACCAGCTGTTGGGCATGGACGAAGACCATTGGCAGTTGAACTGGCAGGGCAGTATGTACATGAATGTGTTCAACCAATATGATGATACGTTCTATCCGTCCGAGCTGAAAACCGTTTCATGGGTCAATGGCGTGAATACCTCTTCGTCTGGAAGCAGTAAGAGCGTATCATTCAACACCAAGCAGACCCTTACCTTGATACCTGCCTTTAAGAACAAAGACCACTCGGCCATGATGATGGGACGCTTCGAGTTGACATCAGGTTCAAGCAATGGCTCTTCCACCAGTGGAAAGGGACTTGCCTCAGGCGGCATTGAGATGCCTGATGCTGGAGGTTTGATAACCAGTCTAAGCTCTTGGTATTCAGAGTGGCGTTCCATGTACTTCACATATTCAGCCCACTACGCCTACAAAGGCCGTTATGTGTTTGACTTCACCCTTCGTGCCGACGGAACCACAAAGTTTGGTCCGAGCAAGCGTTGGGGCTATTTCCCCGCTGTGTCAGCTAAGTGGATCATTAGCGATGAGCCGTTCATGAAGCCTACAAAAAAATGGCTCTCTATGTTGGCTCTGCGTCCCAGTTGGGGTAAGACTGGTCGCCAGCCCAATAAGGACTACCTATATGTAAGTACATACAGCCAAGGCAACAAGTATCTTGACATGTCGGCCATGCGTCCGGACAACATCCGTTTGACCGACTTGCGCTGGGAGATAAACAACAGCTACAACCTCGGTATCGACCTTGGTTTGTGGGACGACCGCTTGAACCTGTCTCTGGAAGTCTATACCCAGAAAACTTCCGACATCCTTAACGGAGGCTATCGCATACCGTCAAGCACAGGCTACTCAACATTGGCCTACCGCAATGGAGGTGCTTTGAGAAACACGGGTTGGGAGTTCCACATCAACACCAACAAACTCATCAAGGCCGGCAAGTTCTCTATGGACATCAATGCCACCTTCAGCAATAACCGCAATGAGATATTGGAAATGGACAGCTATGTGCTTGAGTCGCTCAATTCTGTCTTTAAGTACGCTAACCGCGAGTGGCTGCAGCGTGTGCAGATTGGCAATCCCTTCGGTGCCATCTACGGTTTCCGCTACAAGGGAGTCTATCAGTACAACTATGACACTTTCGCAAACATGAGCGAGTCCGAACGCCAACAGTTCCTTGCCGATGGCAAGACAGCTCCTGTGGCAACGGACGCCAATGGACAGGTGGTTACCGACGCTGACGGCAATCCGGTCAGGATGATGTATAACTATAGTAACGATGCTTCAGGCAAGAACTACAAGTTCACCGGTGGTGATGCCATCTATGAGGACATCAATCATGACGGTAACATCGATGCGCTCGACATTGTATATTTGGGTAGCTCTCTGCCAAAGTTGAACGGAGGTTTTGGCTTCACGTTCAACTATGGTGCATGGCGTCTCACTACGCAGTTCACCTATCGTATAGGCAACAAGATTCTCAACCTTGCGCGTCTTGATGCCGAATCCATGATAAGCAACGACAACCAGAGCCAGGCCGTCAACTACCGTTGGCGCAAGGAGGGCGATGTCACTTCAATACCACGCGCCATGTACGGCTCAACCTCCAACTACAACACGCTTGTCAGCGACCGCTTTGTGGAGAAGGGCGACTATCTGCGCTTGAACTATGCACAGCTGTCTTACGCCATAGCCAAGAAACACCTGAAGTGGATAGGCTTGAACCGCATAAGTTTCTATTGCAGTGTGAACAACCCATTCGTGATAACCAAATACACTGGTGTTGACCCCGACATCGTGAACAGTGGCTATGCCCCAGCCATGGACACCTCACAGACGCCTCGTACTCGTTCATATACCTTAGGCGTAACGGTTGATTTCTAAGTGCTAACTATTCATGAAAACTCTAAAGAAATGAAGACAAAATATTATAAAATAGCTTGTGCGCTTGCTGCACTCGTTGGATTCTCTTCTTGCTCCGACTTCCTTGAGGTGGAGCCACGCGACAAGATTGTTCTGGATAAGTTCTGGAACGAGCGTGCCGATGTGGAGTCTGTTGTGGCCAGTTGCTATAGTTCTCTTCAGTCGTCAGCATGCATCAAACGCATGATGATTTGGGGAGAGGCTCGCAGTGAGACCATGGATGCAGGAGATGATATGGACAAGGACGTGAACCTTGAGAACATCTTCAAGGCCAACATCACTTCAACCAATCCCTATACTTCGTGGGTTGACTTCTATTATGTCATAAATACCTGCAACACTGTCATCAAATATGCTCCCGATGTAGCCGCCAAGGACCCTGGCTATACAGAGAGCGAGTTGAAGGCTACCGTGGCAGAGGTATCCGCTTTGCGCGATTTGTGCTATTTCTATCTAATACGCACTTTCCGCGATGTTCCATATACCACTGAACCCTATCTCGATGACAACCAGACAATGGATTTGCCGGCCACTCCGTTTGAAGAGATACTCGATACATTGATTGCTGACTTGGAGAGTGTAAAAGGCGATGCCGTACACTATTATCCTACGACAAAGACCAACTACCAAACGGGGCGCATCACAAGTACCGCCATCAATGCCATGCTTTGCGAGATGTATCTGTGGAAACAGGACTATCAGAAGTGCATTGACTATGCCGACGAAGTGATTGACGACATGAAGGAGCAGTCGGAGAAGGACAGGCAAGAGTCGGGCTTCAATGCCACTACTGTCGATCAGGAAATGGAGGGCTATCCTTTGTTGGCCGCAAGATATTCCAACTCACAGAACACCTTTGGCTCAAACTATAGCCAAATCTTCGGAACAGGAAACAGCTCGGAATCAATCTTTGAGCTTACTTTCGACAAGCAGAATGAAAGCATGTTGGCCAATGGTGCTGTTGCCGATTTCTACGGCTATAGCACAAAGATAATGGGATACATGTCAGCTGCCTCTTATGTCGGTAGCGATGTTTCGCAAAAGCAATATAATGTGTTTGTCAACAAACTTGATGCCCGCAATTACTATAACATTTATGGCATGGAAACGACATATAGTATCGGTAAGTATGCCTATAAATATTGCGACATCCAAGTTGAAGGCAACAACGCATCAAGTGCTACGGTCACGACTCTTTATTCCGGAATGTATCCATCAGGACAAGTACGTGCTAACTGGATTATCTATCGTTTGGCCGACATAATGTTGATGAAAGCAGAGGCACTTACACAATTGATGTCGGACAATGCCGACACGGGAATATCCGATGCCGACAAGGCCTATCGTGACCGTGCGTTCCGCCTCGTGACGGTAATCAACAAACGTTCGCTCTGTCAGTATCCTCGTAAGGACACTTTGGATGCTACGTCTTATGCTACCAAGTCAGCCATCGAGAACTTGGTCTATGACGAGCGCCGCCGCGAGCTGATGTTCGAGGGCAAACGCTGGTACGACCTTGTGCGTCGTGCCCGCCGCGAGGGCAAGACCGACTATCTGAAGTCGCAGTCGTGCAACAAGTACAGCAGCAACAAGCAACTGGTGGAGAGCAAGCTCAACCGCATGGAAGCCATCTATTGGCCCTACAACTACGATGAGCTTAAGGTGAACAAGAACCTCAAACAGAATCCGGCCTTTGGTTCTGGCTTGAATGAAAACTACGAGTAGTGCAGCCAGTACCAATAACTACAAGTAGTATTTTTAACAGCAATCTAACAATACTTTTAAAAGTAGATAAGAAAAATGAAGACACTAAGATATTTGATGCTCTCTGTTTGTTGTCTCATTTGCGGAGCGGGCTTCGTGTGTTGCTCCGATGAGCCTGACAAAGACAATTTCTACACCTTTACGGGTGAGATGATGAGCGACTACATAAATAACCGTGAGCAATACAGCGACTTTGCCACTGTCGTGAAGCGGGCCAACATGATGGACTTGCTTTCAACGTATGGTCACTACACGTTGTTCTTGCCCTCCAACGATGCGTTCAAGGCTTATTACCAGAAGCGCAACATCCAGTCAGTTGACGACCTTACCGACGCCGACTGCGACACTCTTGCACGCACTCACTTGGTGAACAACCTTTATACCACCATTGAGATGATAGACGGAACACTCCACACACCGAACATGAACCGTCGTTACATCCAAATCACCCACGAAAACGACTCCAACGGCAACTCCGAGGTGTGGCTCAACCGTGTGGCTAAGATTTATTTCGCCACTCAGGACGACTCTGTTGAGAATGGAGTGGTGCAACCAATCAACATGGTGCTCGAAAACACCAACAGTTCCGTTGCGCAAATAGTGGAGGACAACCCAGAGGTGAGCTACTTTGCTACAGCCCTCAAGGCTACAGGACTTGTTGACTCGTTGGAGTACATCAAAGACCCCAACTACGACAATACGGCCTACGCCAAATACACCTATACCTCCGACTTCTGGAAAGAGGTGGCTCGTGTTCCTGAAGACAAGTACAAGGGCTTCACGCTCTTTATCGCGCCCAATAGTGTGCTCACTGAGAAGTATGGCATCAGCGGAGAAAACTCCGAAGAGGTGCTAAAGAAACTCTACGACTTGGCCTGTCGGCTATACGACCCGGCCTATCCAGACGATGTCAACCAGCCTTACCATGAGTTCAACACGACTCTTGCCGACGGCACCAACTCGTTGACCCACCGCAAGAACCCGTTGAACCGTTTTGTGGCCTACCATATCGTCACGCGTGATGTGAAGGGCTATGACTACATTACACCACTTGTGCTCACCCAAAACTACTACAAGGGAGCCATAGGCATCAAGACTGACAAGATGAACCCCAACGACTGGTATGAGACTCTCATGCCTCATTCCATGATAAAGTTTGAGCAACTCACCGTCATTGGCGATGGTGGTGCTTATCTCGGCGAGACCGGTGAGAAGGACCAACGCTATGCCAACCGCCGCTATGACGACAAATACTCGATAGAGGGCGCGCGCATCTATCCCACCATACCCAGTCAGTATGTGCAGGATGCACCCAATGGCCGCTACTTCTACCTTAGCGATATCATTGCATATGATAAGCAAACCCGTGAGGAAGTACAGAACTGCCGCATACGCATGGACTTCTCAACGGTGTTCCCAGAAGTCATGACGCAGGGCATACGCCTAAACGGTGACCCTACGCAGGACGACAACTCCAGCACGCCCGACTACAATGGAAAGAACGGCTTCAACTACTATTTCCCTGATGGCTATCTTGACGGAGTGACCATGCGTGGCAACTGCTATTTTGTTTATCGCCGTCCCCACTGGAACTTCTGGTCTTATGAGGGTGATGAGTTCAACCTCTTTGGTGACTACGACTTCACCTTCCGCCTTCCTCCCGTGCCTTGCAAGGGAACCTATCAGTTCCGTCTTGGTTTCTGCGCTCTCACCACTCGTGGTGTTGCCCAGATTTACTACGACGGTAAGCCGCAGGGCATTCCTATTGACATGCGTAAGTTCCTGAATGATGCGTCGATAATGGGCGACCAGTTTACCATAGACGGTAGAGATTACACTAAGTTCACCGATGAGGAGAAGATAGAGGACCAGAAATTCTTGAAGAACAAAGGTTGCTATCGTGGACCGTATGGCGGCTATCACACCTCGGGCGGTTCCACCATCAATGAGTTTGTCACCAATCAGCGTACATTCCGCCGTGTGCTCTGCACCGCAACCATCGACCCCGATGATGGCAAGGATCACTACATCCGCATACGTTGTACATCAACCAGCAAGTTGGGCAACAACAACGAGTTTATGATAGACTATCTCGAGATTGTTCCCAAGAGCGTCTATGCCGTTGATGGCGAGGGAGAGATGGAAGACGATTTGTAATTCTAAAAAACATCTGTTATGAAACAAACATTCAATCATTATATGAAAGCCGCAGGGCTTGTTCTTGCAACCCTTGCCGCTGGAGCTTGCTCCGACACGTGGGACGACCACTATGCGGGAGGCAATGGCGTGTCTGGCAGCGATGTCTCCTTGTGGCAGACCATCGCTTCCAACGACCAGTTGTCCAATTTTGCCCGTGTCATCGATGCTTGTGGCTACAAGGCTTCTTTGGACGGCGACCAGGTGTTCACGGTTTTTGCGCCCACCAACGATGGTTTCACTGCGGCACAGGCCGATAGCGTCATTGCACTCTTCAACGAGGAGAAGCAAAGTGGTGTGATAACCAAGGACAACAAAGCCATAAAGGAATTTGTACAGAACCACATCGCACTCTACAACTATTCAGTAGCGGCTACAGGGCAGGACACTTCCCTTGTGATGATGAACGGAAAGTACCTCCCCTTTGGCTACACCAAGTTTGCAGGTCAGTCTCTGGTGTCAAAGAACCAGTTGACCAAAAACGGAGTGCTGTTTACATTGGCTAATACGGCCAGTTACACACCCAATATCTTCGAGTATTTGAAGCGAGATGCCACCTTGGACAGTCTGGCCAACTATCTTTATAGTTATAATGTATATGAGTTTGACCCCGACCAGAGTGTAGCAGGCGAAATAGTGGATGGACAGACCACCTACCTCGACTCCGTGACGGTGCTGAAGAACGATGTGCTCAACTACTACATTGGCGACATCAACGATGAAGACTCTGTGTTTAGGATGGTAGTGCCGAACAACAGTGAATGGGAACGTCTGGTAGCCCAATACACCCCGTACTTCAACTACAACAACAAAGTGGAGAAGCGCGACTCAATGCAGTACTTATACTCGCATCTGTTCATTTCCAATGGAACAGTGTTCAGCATGACGTCCAACACCGAACAATCGTTGCAAGACTCTGCCGTTTCCGTCAATGCACGTTCCTACACTACACGTGAGCAAGTGTATGGTTTCAAGGGAGCAAAGTACTATGTGTACGACGACCCCAAGCCTTTCGAGCCAGGCGGTGTGTTCTATGGTGCCGAAAAGGTAAGCTGCAGCAATGGCATTGTGTACAAGGTCCCCACCTGGAACCTCCATCCTACGCAGACATTCATGCGGAAGATATATGTAGAGGCTGAGAATTCCAACTACCGTAAGGAGTATGAGGAAGACAAGTCGCGTGTGCCAAGCATCGTTAGTGTTACTTCCGACAACAAGCAGTTCTATGGTAAATTGTCGCAAAACAAGTATATAGAGTTCCTGTCGAAGACCAAGGACGGCAAGCCTTCAGTGACCTATTATGTGCCGGATGTGCTTTCAAATGTTCCATACGACATCAAGCTTGTCATGGCTCCTGCCATTGCGGGCGACACTGCAGCCACCGACGAGCAGCGCAAGAAGTTGCTTGTGGATGTCACTTTGGGTTATATGAGGCAAGACGGCACAGAGAATACCGAAAAGAAGCTTAGCCGCAAGGAGTGCAAGAAAGACGAAGTTGACACGCTCATCGTGGCCGAAAACTTTGTCTTCCCCACCTGTACTTACAATGTTGACCCACAGGTGACATTGAAGATAGCCTCCTCGGGTCGCCCGCCTGGCAGCAAGAAGGAAGAGTACCAAACCTCTCTGCGCATAGACTGCATCATCTTAGAGCCCAAGGAGGAGACAAAATAAGAAGTATCAAACTTTGAATAATTGACGACTATGAAACGATATATCATTTGGGGCATCACGCTGATGATGGCTTTCCCACTCTGTGTCGCCGCACAGGAAGACGAGACTGAAGAGCAGACAGAAGCCACGGCACGTGTGCTAACCCCCAAGAAGAAAGTTTATGAAACCCGCGTGGTCAAAGGCCGCGTGGTGGAGGCGGCTACCAAGGCTCCTGTTGCAGGGGCTATCGTGAAGGCTGGCGGCATTGCCGGCTACAGTACGCTGACCGACGATGATGGAACCTATGAACTCAACGTTCCGGTGTTTGCCACATCCCTATATGTGTCATCGCCCGACCACAATGCTGTAAGTGCCGGCTTGACCAAAGGTGAAGCGCAGGGTGACATTATGCTCTACAACACCAGCTTCGCTCAGGATTATACAGAGAGTGAGAATGTGCGTGGCGACAAGCAGGCCTCAGGCTTCGCCTACAGCAACGCCATCAATATCAAAGATGAGGTGCAAAAACAGTTGGGGGCCTATGCTTACACAACAACTCGCAATGGCACGCCAGGTGTGGGTAGTGTATCCTTCATACAAGGTCTCAACTCACTCAACGCCAATGCACAGCCTTTGGTAGTAATCGATGGCGTGATTGTTGACCAGCAGTATGGACGAGAGATGCTCCATGACGGTTTCTACAACGACATACTGACCAACATCAATCCCGCTGACATTGAGAAGGTAACAGTGATGCGCAATGGGACGGCTCTTTATGGAGCGAAGGGCGCAAATGGTGTCATCTTGATAGACACTCGCCGCAACAAGTCCATGGCCACGCGCATTACCGCCAGCTTGTCGGCTGGTGTCTCCTTGTTGCCCAAGTACTATGACATGATGGATGCCAACCAGTATCGCAACTATGCTTCTGAACTGCTGCAAGGCACAGGGACAAAGAACACCGAGTTCAAGTTCCTCAACGAGGATCCTACCTATTATTATTATAAGCAGTACCACAACAACACCGATTGGAAGGATTACGTTTACCAAAAGGCTTTCACACAGAACTACGGTATCAATGTGGAGGGTGGTGACGCCATTGCCAACTACAACCTTTCGGTGGGTTACACTAATGCAGAGAGCACATTGAAAGACAACGAGATGAGCCGTTTGAACATACGTTTCAATTCCGACATCAGTCTGGGCAGTCGTCTCTCTTTGCGCTTCGATGCTTCGTTCTCCAACACCACCCGCAACATTCGCGATGATGGCGCTCCGTCGGGCTATGACGAAGGCACTCCAACGGCCCCCTCGTTCTTGGCTTATGTGAAGAGCCCGTTCCTGAACCCTTACAGCTATGGACGTGGAAAATTCTCCGACTCGCAGTTTGATGTTAGTGATGAAAGCTATCTCGATGAGGCTCTCTCTACATTGAAGTACAACAACTACAACTACCGCTTGGGTAATCCCGCTGCATTCAACCAATATGCTGACGGCGAGAACAAGAACCACTTCGAGAACTCCATGCTCAACCTTAGCGTAACACCTAAGTACATCTTCAACCAGAACCTTTGGGTTAGCGAGCACTTCAGCTACAATCTGGTAAACACCAACGAGATGTATTATGTTCCAATAAATGGTGTGCCTGACTATTATGTGTCGAGTGTTTATGACTGGCGAACCAATGAGGTACGCTCATTGGCTTCAAAGCAGAACTCTGCCATGAGTGACACGCGCATCGACTGGAGCAACCGCTACAATGCACATAGTCTCCATGTATTTGGTGGCGTCCGTATATTATGGGAAGAGTACACCTACAACACCCAGTTGGGTTATGACACCGGTAGCGACAAGACTCCCTATCTGCGGGCAGACCTGAAGAACGCCACAGCCAGTGGCTTGAGTGAATCGTGGAACACCATGAGTGTCTATGCACAGGCCGAATACAACTACTTGGGACGCTACTTCCTACAGGCCAATCTTACAGCCGATGGTTCGTCACGGTTTGGAACGCAGGCCGACGGTCTTAAGGCTTTGAATGCCGTGTGGGCCATCTTCCCCAGTGTACAAGCTTCATGGGTGCTCACCAACGAGCCTTGGCTGGCCAATAAGCGCGGCATCAACTATCTGCGCCTTACAGCCGGCTACGATGTGAGTGGCAATGACGACATCGACTACTATGCCGCCCGCAGCTACTTCCAAGGCAAGGTGTTCATGAACTCCATTTCTGGTCTTTCCTTCGCCGGAATAGGCAACACGTCCATACAGTGGGAGACCACACGTCGCATGAACGTTGGCTTTGATGCCCGTTTCGTTGACAACCGCATCAATGTTAGCTTCAACTACTTCAAGAGCAAGACCGACAATCTGCTCACTATGCAGACACTCGGTTTCCTTTCGGGACTTAAGGAGAACTGGAGCAATGGTGGCAAACTGGAGAATGAAGGCTTTGACGTGTCTTTGAGTGCTAAGGTGTTGGCTCTTAAGGATTGGTCATGGCAAGTGGGAGCCAGTGTAGGCCATTACAAGAACAAGATAACTGCACTTCCCACAAGTAGCGGCTATCTCGATACCGATGTGTATGGGGCTACAGTGCGCTCGCAGGTAGGCCAGGCCGCCAATTTGTTCTATGGTTACAGAACCAAGGGCGTGTTTGCCTCTACCGAGGAGGCCCGCAACGCCACCGACAAAGACCCCAACGGTCTTTACATATTGGCCGACAACGGCATAACCCGCAACTACTTCCAGGCTGGCGATATACACTTTGATGATATCGACAACAATGGTGAAATCAACGAGAACGACCGTGTTGTCATTGGTGATCCTAACCCCGACATCTACGGCAACATCTTTACGACTTTGTCATGGAAGCGTTTCAAGCTTGACGTGCGCTTCAACTACTCGTTGGGCAATGACATCTACAACTACATGCGTTCGCAGTTGGAGGGCGGCAGCCGCTTCATGAATCAGACCACGGCCTTGACCAACCGTTGGCAGGTGGAGGGGCAGCAGACAGACATACCACGCATCACCTTCAACGACCCGATGGACAATGCCCGTTTCAGCGACCGTTGGATAGAAGACGGTAGCTATCTGAAACTGAAGACCGTCACACTGTCCTACGACCTGCCCATAACTTCGCAGTATCTTCAGGGATTGCAGTTCTGGATTCAGGCCAACAATGTGTTCACTCTGACCAACTACTTGGGCACTGATCCTGAGACAGCCATGACATCGGCAGTCATAGGTCAGGGCATCGACCTTGGCCGTTTGCCACAAAGCACATCCATAGTAGCTGGTGTAAAGATTAACCTGTAAAAAAACGTTCTGAATATGAAGACCAACAATATGTTCAATAGTATAAAACGTGCAGTGGCTGCCCGTTCCAACGGACTGATGGCTATGCTATGCCTTGGGGCTGCTGCCGTTACTGGATTGACCACTTCGTGCGCCGATTTCTTTGAGCCAGAGTCCGACCGCATCATCTATGCCGACCAAGACCACCTCAACAACGCCACCGACACTATCTATTCTGTGGCTGGCATCTTGGGCAAGCTCCAAGCATTGGGCGACCGTACCATCCTC